>JAFUPR010000030.1 GCA_017481145.1 Alistipes sp.
CCCGCACATGTGGAGATGATGGGCTTCCTCGGTATGGGTAACAACCCTATGGTAGGTGCAACTGTTGCTATTGCAGTAGCTATCCAGCAGGCAATGAACTAATTTCTTGTGATAAGGGGTCATTCTCGGCCTCTCAATCCAAAGGGCGAATGGGAAATACGCTTAGTATATCCCATCCGCCCTTTCTCTTTATCGAGACCAAGCCTAACCCCTTCTGACAAGAAATTACATCCATTGCCCATTTCGCAAAAGAGGGCAGACATCTACTGCCCCTAACAAAAAATCCCGACAATGGGTAGTACTTACGACCCATCGTCGGGATTTTTGCCGAGTATTGTATCTACAACCCTCTTTTGCGAAACTACCCTACCACTCGTTCTACCGCTCGTTGGCGATTATAGGCTGTAGCTCGCGGATGTCGTCGATGATATGGTCAGCAGGGGTGGCCTCGAGCTCCGCGCGTGTGGCGTTGCCGTAGGTGACGGCCACGGTGCGTGTGCCAGCATGTCGTCCCATCATCACGTCCACGGGCATATCGCCAACAACGATAGCTTCGGAGGGGCTAAAGCCGAGCTCTTCAAGCACCCTATATGCAGGGTCGGGCGCTGGTTTATGGCGCTCGACACTATCGGAGCCGATGACAGAGGTAAAGTAGTCATCAATAGCGTGGTGGCGCATAAAGAGCATAAGCGAGTCGGTAAGGCGCGACGAGGCGATAGCCATAGCATAGCCGTCGCGGTGCAACGACTCGAGTACCTCCTTGACGTCAGGAAACAGCTCGGGCATAAGCTCACGGCGGCGCTCGGCGAAGATCTTACGATAGGTGTCGACGCAGTGGTCAACGTCAGCATCCGAGAGCTCGGGGTAGAGCTCCGCAAAGCCATCACGCAGTGTCAACCCTATGGTTGCACCACACGATGCCTCATCGCGCAGGGGCAGGCCAAGGCGCTCCATAGTAGCACGAAAGGCAACAATGATATTTTGGCGCGTATCGCAGAGCGTGCCGTCGAAGTCGAATATTACAACCTTTGGTTTCATACCACAAAGATAGCGAAAAGTATGTTGTTTGCACCACTTGAGAGTTATAAAGATGCAATAGTTCTCTGTAATAGACCCATCGTTACGATGGCAAAGATACGAAATAAAAGCTATTTTGATAGTATCTATTTAGTACTACGTTTAAGCCATCTATCCGTTAGCCACTTACGTACTGGGAGGTCATACAATTTTAGAGAGGCATAAGCTATGGCAATAGATAGAACAAAACACCCTACATTCAACATTATATGCATATACAATGGTGCATCAGGATGTGACCACACCCAGTTCATCTGCATATACATCAGCGGGTAATGTGTGATATATAGGGGGTAAGACAACTCCCCAAGGAAGTTACATATTTTCGTACTACGCACACCCCTAATCTTACTTCCAGCACCCAATATAACAACCAGCGGAAATAACAGAATAATACAAACCGCATTGTACACACCATTGAGGATGCTACCCTCGCCACCGACGCACGGCATAGAGAAAAGTACGACAAGAACAAGCGAACACCACCAAAAGCCACCATGTATACCCTTATACCTACCCACGCGAGAGAGAATCAAACCCGCAAGAAAGGGATAGAAGAGGCGCGTAAGACCTATATACACCTGCTCGGGCACAAGACTCCAGCCGCCTATGACCGTATATATATGGGAATTGTGAGTCTCCGTGAGTAACCCAAACGTATTCCAGTCGAGACATATATCCAACGTACAAAATGCCGCACAAGCAGCAAGAAGCACAAGGATTAATGTTGGCAAGCGTCTAAATAGTAGAGCATAGAGTACATTAGCAACATATTCCCACGTGAGCGACCAATTAGGCCCATTAAACGAGTTCATCTCACCCCAGCCGCGTATATCCATACGCATACCGCAAGGAATCATCAAACATCCCATAATAAAGGCTACAAGAACCTTCCACGCAGGTACATTGCCAATAAGAGGAAAACCTTCACCCTGTCCAAAGAGATATAGACATGCTCCGATTAATGTGCCCATGATAACCATCGGATGAAGTCTAACAAGGCGACGCTTGAAAAAGCCCCAGACTGTCATCTTACTCCATCTATCATCATAAGCATAGCCAACTACAAAGCCCGAGAGTACAAAGAAAAAATCAACAGCCAAATAGCCATGATTAATAATCTGGTGAGCCGCCCCTGTGGAGTAGGTCTCGAGCAGATGAAATAACACCACAAGTAATGCGGCAACGCCCCTCAATCCATCAAGAATTTCGAACCTTGGCTTGGATGACAAATATTCGTTTTTAATCACCATGTGAATCAATGTTGCAAAAGAAATAGTTGAAATATATTCTAACAGCAGTGAGGGTAACTACAAAAGATAACAGTCACCCTCACCACCATAAATAACTGATTATTAGAATATCAGCTCCACATCATCAACCACCATCTTACTCTGCGTCGAGCCCGTGAAGTAGTCGCCGAAGCGCGAGCAGGTAAAGACGATAACCATGTGTGTAGGTATGCGCGACGTCGACTTATACTCCAGCGGCAACGTGAACTCGTACCAGCCATCGGTCGACTCGGTAAGTAGCATCTCGCCAACACCGATAACGGCAGCAGAGTTCTTGTTGAAGAAGGTATTCTCATCGCGTGTATCGATAGCTACGGGGCTATCAGCATCGCCACCATACTCCTCGGCTGTCCAGTCGCCTACGGCGATGAGTATCTGACCCTCATCGGGGCTACCAACAGCTAAGTCGGGGCGCGAGGCGGGCAGCTTACCCACCTTATCGATAGTACCCTGATCGTACTTCACCCAGCCATGGAGTGCCACAGGGCGCGCCGACGTGGGTCGACCGAAGTGAACGATACCGTTAGTGCCTATAGTGCCTGCAAAGCGCCCAAGGAAGATGTTACCCGCAGCGAACTTACCAATGCCCGCCATGTTGGGGAACATAGATTGCAAGTTAGCCGACGTAGTACCCAGCGTACCAGGACGTATATCCGACGTGCTCGGCGTAGTGAGGTTATATGCATCACCAAGCGTCGTAGCGCCAGGATTACCCGTACCCCAGAAGGGTGCTGCACCATCGGCGTATGGGAAGTAACACTTATCGGCAAACGACCAATCCTCCATGCCGCCATTCAGAAGCGTATAGGTATCCTCCGTAGTCACGGTCTTAATAGGCGTGATATTCTCTCCCGAGAAGGCTATGACATCGTACGAGGTGAGAGGCTCGAGACCCTCAATACATGCCGAGAAGCTACCACCATTAACGGTGATATCGTTCACAGCAGTCCACTCCTCATCGCCCGTCTTACGATACCTAAAGCCTAAGTCTACACCACTACGACCCTCGGCATAGAGCCATATACGCTTAGCCCAAGCATCAACAGAGGTGAAGGTCACCTCTACATCTGTAGGCACAACACACAGTGTCCACATCTCCTCGATATCGCCATGATAGCTTACCGTCACATGGCGCACGCTATTGTCGAACGAGGTGAGCGACAACGGATCGGGAGCATAGGCCGTTATATCCTTAGGGCCGAGTTTCACAGCCGTAATATTCACTGCATTAAGGTCGGCGTCCATAGGTACATAGGCCGTAGCTACATGGTTTATAGGGTCGATGACCGACTCGCCAATCTGTCCCTCAACACGGAAGTAACGCTCGATGGTCTGCTCGGCAGCTATAGTCCACTCGTAATCCTGATACATCGACAGCACGACATACAACGGATGGCGCAAGTCGAAGCGACCAGGGAAGGTGACACTCGACTGCGCGCCCTCGGTCATCGTGACCTCGGTGATATTTACATTGCGTATGTCGGTAGTCTCCTCAAGGACAAGGTCTACGGTATGTGCCGTGGCGTCAATATGAGCCTCGCCAATCGTACCCTCAGCAACAAGGGTGAGGATGTCGAGCTTAACGACAGGATGCGGGATGTCGTTCTTGATACACGACACGACGCCCACAACCGCCATGGCAACAATAGCTATACACTTAATTCTCTGCATCATAGCTTTCATCATTAGTTCTTATTTTTATTCCACAGGTGTGCCACGATACCAATCTGTATGTCGGCGATGTTGAACTTGAACTTCAACGCCGAGTGGTCACGACGACCTGTCTCCACGCCATACACATCCTGCTGACGTACCTGATTATACTTCAGGCCACCGATACCCACCGTTACCGTTACGCATACCTCTGGGAAGACATAAACGGCGATACCTGGGTTGAAATTGAGTCGTGCTGCGAAATTTTTATTACGCGCATAGTTGATATCCTCGCCCGAGCCCATATAGAACGACGACGTACCCGTCTTGACCTGTAGCTCCGTCTCAAGGATGGCGCCCACGATACCACGGCGGTCGAGGCCTATATAGTTGCGGTGGAAGAGCGACCATGCGAAGTTCTCGCTCTTAATACCTATGTCCGAGAGTGAGAATGCAAGGTCAGAGGTCGAGCCCAAGGCGAGATCTATATTACCAAGGTCGCCCTTGAGATACTCATAGCCGAAGCGTAGACCCACAGAGCAGTTATCCCTATAGGCGTATGCCACGTAGGGCATGACCTGCGTGCGGCGTAGGCCGAAGTCTATGTTATCCAAAAGTAGCATTATGTCGGCATCCGAGGCATCAAGCGTACCGTACGAGGCGGCGATACCGAACATAAACTCATTCTTGTAGACAAACTTATTCTTGTTGATGTTACGATCGACACGACGGCTTGTAGGCAAGAACGGAGCTCTCTTTACGTCAGCCTCCTCCGAAGCTATGGTCTCAGCGGTATCTTTGACATCGCTTGTCGCTATGGGCTCTTCGGCACGTGCCACCATAGTGGTAAACTGAGCCGCTAAAAGTAGTAGTATTATTCTCTTCATAGTGACTTACAGTTTATAGGTAGAACGATACACAAAAGCCAATAGACAGGAGATTGACCTTGAAATTCATATTGCTCGACTCGACGATGCCTGTCTCTATCTGATTCTTCGTCTGCTTGGTGCGCTCATAGCCGATGCCAAAGACGCCTATCGAGAGCTCTAAGGCGGTATTGTTCGTAACAAAGGCCACGATACCTGGCTGTAGAGCCAACGAGCCACCTACGCTCTCAGAGTATGTTCCGCGATAGTTCTGATACTCGTCCACCACGCCGTCCTCCATGACAAGCTTCGACTGCGAGCCCGTCATGTTGAGCTGCACCTCGGCAAAGATAGCGAAGCGATTGCTACGTCCAAGCGGAATATAGGGACGCCAAAAGATTGTACCCGTATAGCTATGTTTCAGCTGATGGAGGTAGTCTACCGAGAGGTTTATGCCCGACTCACCCTCGCCAAAGGCGAGAGCTGCGCTATCTAAGGCGAGCAACGTACGACCATAACCGAAACGAATACCCACAGCCATATTACGCCATGGCGCATAGGCTATCATAGGGCTTACGTTCACAGTATAGCCCTCCGAATTGATGTTGTCGACGATGACAAATTTGTAGTCGGTATTCTTATGCGTCGAGTATGATGCCGTACCACCAAATATCCACTGTCCTTTGGGCACGAAGTTGGTGTCGGCCGAGAAGCCACGCTGCTTGCGCGCCTCGTTGGGCGTGAGCACCACCGAGGTCGTTGTCTCCTCCTCGGCAACAATCTCCTCAGTAGCCACACCCTCTGGGTTTTGCCCCTCACTCTCGGGCACCTCGGCCATCGCCGCGAAAGACACCGAAAGGAGTAGGAGGGTTACATAAAATTTCTTCATCGAATAAAAGGGATAGAGATAGTGGCAGCCCTCACAGCGCCACTATCTCGCTTATTTACTAATAGTTAAATCGCACATCGTCGACGTACATCCACGAATCTTCCGAACCCGTAAAGTAGTCACCATAACCCGAAGGTGTGAACGAAACTACAACATAATTAGGCTTAACATTCTCCATGCCTGGAAGATATGTCAATTCTCTGCTTATCTCTGTCCAATCAGGATTAGAGTCCGTGCCAACCATCCATGCGTAAGCAATAACTCCATCCATATTCTTAATACGCTCCTCGGTAAGAGTTGTGGCATCAGCATTAGACGTGTCAACAGAATATGGCCCAGTCCAGTTGGCCAAGATAACAACATTTACATACCTATCAGGGTCGCCTGAATTAATAGTCGTTCCACTAGGACTACCCTTAATACGATTAATAGCACCCTCGTTATTCTTCATCCAATAGGTAAAACTCTTGGGCTTTGCGTTAAAAGTGAAGGGACGACCAAACGAGACAATACCATCAGTTCCATTCAGTCTAAAGCCTCCCGTAAAGAGATTGCCCGCAGCAAACTTGATAACTACATATTTTGATTGAAGATATGCCGAATAACTGCCAGTAGAACCAGGACGGATATCATTGCTGGGCACTGTAAGGTTTCCACCGAATGATGCCGAGCCCTCATTACCAGTGAGCCAGAAAGGTGCACTTCCCTGAGCATATGGGTAGTAGGGTGTACCACTCGTGTGCCAATCCTCAAGACCAGCATTAGGGAGCTGACTACCTGTTGCCGTAGTATGAGCAAGCATCTTACCCGAATCCACGCCATCAACCACAAGCTTATACTCGTAGTTCTTCTCTGCTGCGAAATCAGAGCCAGTGGCTGTATAGCTACCATCCGACGAAGCAACAGCATCAACCATCGTCCACTCTCCACCATTAGCGCGATATGCAACCTTGATAGATGTAGCCGCCGTATTCAGGACATTGGCTTTGAATGTCACATTACCCAACCAAAGGTCGTAATCCGAAGTAGCGATAGGCATAATACCCTGTACGTTGTATACCACATCCTTGTGCACCTTACCACCATCTACATCCTCCACATTGATTGTAATGGTATTGTGACCACCTGTCGCTGCAAGGAAGAACTCATGGCTGATAGTAACATTATAGGCGGTATCGTTAACCTTCTCCACGGTAACGCCCTGAACATCGCCCGAAAGAAGGTCATAATCCGTACCATCTAGCGTTATTGACATGGCGTCGATAGCAGCCAATGCTGAGATCATATACTTGCGAGGCTCACCTATAGAGCTCTGCTCCTCGGTCATATCAAAGTTATCGGGGAGAATAGTAGGATCGGGGCTAAACATTATGTTATCCTCCTTCTCTTCGATGCTCTCATCTACCTTTGCCTCAATCTCAAGAATGCCAGGAGCATCCTTCGAGTACTTTAGTGTGATGGTGTACTTAGCTGATGGCTTGACATTCTCGATAAGGCCCTCCTTGACAATTGAGCCATTAGAGTCATTTGAGCCCTCGAAGTGCCAGTAGAGCGAGGTCTCGCCCTCGGGCATCATAACGTAACCCTCGCTAGTCTCGCTGAAGGTGAACGAGTGAACGTCGCCAGTCTTGATGGCTGCTGCGTCGTAGGCATCGTCGATAGCTACGGTTGTGAAGTAACCAGCATTAAGCTTCTCAGCTACCGAAGCATCATAAACCACACGTACGATTGTAGAACATAACTCGCAATCCACCGTTACGGCCTCAACCTCGCCAGCCTTCACCGTAAACGACTGCTCGCCATAGTAGTACTTCTCGGTCAACGATACAACTCGCTTCTCGCCTACCTGTACCTTGGCAATATAGTTACCTGCAAGGATATTGAGATACTCGGGTACATCGGCCAACGAGTTATAGCGACGGATAAGCTTCTCTGTAGCAGCGTCGCCCTCGCCCTCGACTTTATAGATCTTAACAACCACGCTCTGCGTGTCTGACACCTCCGACTGCATGGCGACACCTAAGCGCATAGCACCCTCGCCCGTAGCCATCTCGAAGTGTGGCACAGCCTCTTTAGCACACGATGCTATCAGAAGCACCGCACTAACTAATGCAAATATCTTTTTCATATCTATAATCGTGACTAATAGGTTATTATGCGCCAGCACCTGCCAACATAATTGTCTTTATTGTCGTTCCAGATTCATCAGTGACCTCCATCTTAAAGTCATGATTACCCTCTACGCCCATAAGTACGGGTAAGAAAGTTGAGATATCAAGAGTTCTCTCCTTAGCACCCCTAACCTCATCTCCTGTTGGGAAACCAAGTCCCTTAAGAGTGTCGAAAATCTCTTCGTCATTAACAAGACTGAATCGCGAGGGAATTCCAGCATCGCCCAATAATGGCTCTAACGCCTCTGAGCTAATATCCACAATAAACTCTGTGATACCCGTCGATGATGTGACAATTATCTCACATGTCATATCAGGAACAATAGTGTAGCGAGTATCCAACTTGTAGACATCACTATTCCAAACCACCTTAGGACCAACAACCTTGCCATACTGAATAACAAGCGTTGCAGTAGCTGAGGCTCCAGTCTCATCCGTGGCAGTAATCTCATACGAGTGAGCGCCCTCATACGACTTAAGGAGGTCTACCTGCGACGCGAACTTAAGGCGTGTCGATGTAGCATCCTTGGCATCTGTAGGATAGCCCATCATCTTAAGGATGGCCGCCGAGGCTGTAGGCGCACACAGATCCTCCTCCAGCGACATAATCTCAGAGTATGCTGCTGTAAAGTCGGCATTGTCCGACGCCACCTTAACAACCAACGACTTAAGAGCCGACTTGGCTGTGACATCCAAGTTAATGCTTGAGGTGAAGTTACCCTCTGCGTCGAACATATCATCAGTAAGCTCAAATGGCTCAGTAAGGTCGTGACCCTCCCAGTTGATAACAGGGGCATCAGTATCGTCGGGGATGGCTACCTCCATCAGCATGGTAGAGGTGTCGAACGTAACCTCATCGTCGTATGTCCATGTGTCGCATGTGATAACAAATGAAGCCGAGCCATCCGAAGCGTGTGGAACAGCAACATTGATCTTACGCCACTGTGCAGCCTTTACACCCTTAATCTCGCTGGTCATGGTGATATCCTTGGTCTCACCTGCATAGCGGCAGTTGAACGTGAGCTTCAGCGTGTTCTCCGCAGCCACGGGAGCGAAATATCCCGCACGTGCCTCGCCATAGGCATACTCCAAAGCGCTATCCTCCAACTCTACGGTCATCTTCGTATTATCGGCATCGAGCTGGTCTGCAAGGTCGGCAGAGTAGCTAACCGTAACCTTGATGTTCATAAGCTTACATACGATGTCGCTAACGCTTGTTACCTCCTTACGCTTGATCGTAAACTCCTTCTCAGTGCCATAGATGGGGGTATCCCATGCAGCACCCTCCATAGTTCCCGAGCTCAGCGCAACCTTATATACGCCAGCATCCAATGCTATAGGCTCAGCGGGCTTCTCGCCATACTTGAATGAGGTCATAACCTCACCCGCCTGGTTGGTTACCGTCACATCAAAAGTGTTGACATCGACACTCTCGGCACGTGTCTTGGGCGACGAGGTGACATTCTCCGTGTCCTCCATCACCGTAGCCTCGAAGTCTGCGAATGAGAGGTAGCCGACATTCTCCGTGCCGTTACCCTCAACCTCGGCATAGTCAATCTTATCCTTCTTACAAGCATCAAGCGTGAGCGCACACAACGCCGCGATGCCCATTATTTTTACAACTCGTTTCATATCTTTGCGTAGTTTTTATTTTGCGTAATCGTTAAGCTCCTGTTCGATGTCAATAGTATCAACAAGAGTATCGTTGAGCGTTATAGTGAGTTTTGCCTGTCCTGCAGTCGTAACGTCCATCTTCACGATGTAGAGAGTCTGAGCAACAAGCTCATCCTTCTTAAAGTCAGGAAGTGCTACCACCTCACCCTCAGCACCCGACTGGTTGGGCTGCTTTGTTGCCGTACCAGTGATGGTGAACGACTCGGGCGCAATAAATAGAGGATCGGTCTGCGCCGTCACGTCGAACTCGTTGCCCGCAGCTGTCTTAAGCGTAAGGGTATGACCTCCAGGAAAATAGTTGTTGAAGGCCTCGGTTGTCTCAACCTTGACAAGAGCGTTGGCAATCTTAGCCGTTACGTTCACTGTCTTCTCCGCACGAGCCTCGACAGTAAAGTTTTCGACACCAACGAACGTAGCCTTGTCGTAGCCCTCCGCGGTGATGTCGCCAGCCGTAGCCGTCACCTGGTATTCGCCACTACGCAGATAGTTGTTCTCGGCGAATACATCGATAGAGTCGAAGTCGCCCACATAGTCGTTACCGACACCCACAATTCGCAAGGCGAAATCGCCCTCTGCGGGGAGTGTACACTCGATGTTGGCACGCGTCTGGTCGACCGTAGTCTCAGCCACGCAACTGATCATCACTCGTCCTTCACCCTTCTCATCGCCATGTGCAGACTCCTTCGAACAAGCCGAAAGCGTCAGCGCCACAAGCGATACAATTGCAAAAAACTTTCTCATAACTGATTGGCTTTAAATTATTTTATTTATTATCTTGCTCTTAATTTATCTATTGTGCAATCTGAACCTTGATGTTGTCGATATAGACATAGGCCTCAGCATTACCTGTACCCGCACTTACCGACACCGTCATTGAGGGATAGAAGCAGATTCGGTTACTATTATTCAGAGATGGAATTGTAAGACTATACGATGGGAATATAGCCGTAAAATCCTCTGAGCCAAATGAAGTAAGATTAGGCGTTGTAAAACGCAAAGTTCCAAAATCAGCTGTAGTAGTATCATAACTACTAAACATCCCAGACTTACCTGTTGGAATGCCATCAATAGGGTTGGTACTTATAGTATGAGTCGTCAAGTTAAGATTTATTGATGACACTGTTGCATTGCCAGTCTGCACATATGATCCTGCATCGAAAGAGACCCTTACATCTACTATAGCTCCAACCTTCAATGTTGAAATCAAAGGCGTATCCAGTCGACCATAGTGGGTAGATGCGAAAGTGAGTGCAGATTGGTACCTTGTATTAATTCTCATTGAATTACCCTTAGTCCAGTAACGTGCAGCATTCCAACCAGCCGTAGGCATGCAACCATCCAACGACACACCTGGTTGCTCACGCTCCGAACTAGCATAATCATTATTACCATAGCTCTCGCTCTCCGTTGTCCTGCTGAAATCCTCCGACAAAAGATAGGGCACGTTCATCC
>JAFUPR010000031.1 GCA_017481145.1 Alistipes sp.
AGAAGAGCTTATCGACAAGGCCAGGGAAGAACTTCTCGATAAGGTGTGTGCCACGACCCTCCCACTCCATCAAGCAGAGGCGCTTACGGCGACGTATGCCTCGGGCGACGATGTGTGCCACCTCCTCGGGTGTCATCATCTTGGCCTCATTGCGTGGTGTCTCGCCCTGTTGCGAGCCGTCGGCCGTGAGCGCCGAGAAGCGTACGTTCGAGGCGGTGAAACCTGGGCAGGCGGTCATAACGTGCAGTCCCTTCTTGAGGTTCTCGACGCGTATGGTGTCGAGGAAGCCCGTCATCGCATACTTCGATGCCGAGTAGCCTGTGCGGCCAGGGAGACCATGGATGCCCGCAACCGACGAGATGCCTACAAGCGAACCCTTAGATTTCTGTAGCCACGGAAGGGCATACTTCGTGCAGTTTACTGTGCCCCAGAAGTTGACATCCATCAGTCGGTGCAACACCTTGAGGTCGCAGTCGTCAAACAGTGCGCGCATGGATAGACCAGCGTTACAAATCAAGATGTCGATGCCGCCAAATGCCTCCACGGCGGTATCCATGAGACGTTTGCAATCTTCCTCCTTCACCACGTCGCATGTGGTATACGCCACCTTGCCACCTGCAGCCTCTATCTCCGCAGCTACGCGCTTAAGCTCCTCCTCGCGGCGTGCGCCCATGACGACCTTAGCGCCCATCTTTGCATACTCGCGTGCCATAGCCTCGCCGATACCCGACGATGCTCCCGTCACAACGATAACCTTTCCATCAAGAAAATTTTCCATACTTATATTATAATTATATCAATTCTATATTTCTATGTTTAATCCGTCGTATGCAAGCTCCACACCCTTGGGTAGACGCTTCGAGGCATCTACGTAGAGTCCTATGTCGTGTGACATGTGAGTGAGAAATGCGCGCTCGGGCTTCACACGGCTGATAACCTCAAGTGCCTCCGCAACGGAGAAGTGCGAGTCGTGACGCACCCAGCGTAGCGCATTTATAACTAACACCTTGACGCCATGAAGCTTGGCCTCTTCCGCGGGCTCTATGTGGCTAAAGTCGGTGATGTATGCCATGTCGCCTATGCGGTAGCCCACGGAGCGAAAGCGCTTGGAGTGCTCGCCGACGATGGGTATGACCTCCACGCCACGTACGCTGAAGGGGTACGCCTCATCTATGGTATGAAGCTCGATGACGGGTACACCGCGATACTTGTTCTCGGCAAAGGCGTAGTCATACTCATGTATGACACGTCGTATGGTCTGGCTGTTACCGTAGATGTGCATGGTGCGAATCGTGGGGTAGTCCACAAAGTTGAAGGCACGCACATCGTCGATGCCCGCCGTGTGATCCTTGTGCTGGTGCGTGAGGAGTATGGCGTCGAGATGTGTGACGCCCTCGCGTAGCATCTGCTGTCGGAAGTCGAGGCCTGCATCTATCACCAGGCACACGTCGCCTAACTCGACCATCGCCGAGGTGCGCAGTCGCCTATCGCGGCTATCTGCCGAGCGACAAACTGCGCATTTGCAGCCGATTACTGGTACACCCTGCGATGTTCCTGTACCCAAAAATGTCAGTTTCATACGACAAAGATACGAAAAAGAATTGTTCTACCACCACGTGATATTGAAATTAGGATTACTCTGTTGTAATAGAACCGTCGTTACGATGTTAAATAGATTGTGATGTATAGGTGTATGCGCCACTTGTTATGGAAATTAGGACTACTCCATTGTTGTAATAGAACCGTCGTTACGACGGTAACATTCACGAATGAGGTTTATGCCTATCTCTTGGCAGTGGGAGAAGATGTCGGCCTCGATGCTGCTCTGTTCTATTGCGTTATCAATATTTAGAAGGTCTAAGTCGTTTCGTAAGCCGTTGCGTAGTGTCTCGAATGTATAGGGGTAGTAGAACCCCTCTACCAACTTTATATACTCGTCGGAGCTACAACTACTGCGTAGCGAACGTATGCTGTCGCATTTCGCTGCTGTTAGTGTTGTCCATTTGTCGCGTATCTGCTCTATAGGGTCTATTGTTGGTGTGGGTGATACCTCTGTATGTTTGGGGAGTATGCTTACTACGATGCCTATGGCGATGATTATCACTATTGCCGCGATGATGGCGTGGTGCTGTCGTCGCTTGTTTGAGTTTGATGTCTCGTTACATTCCTCTATGGATGTCTCGCTCTTTCTCTCCACAAAGTCGCTCCATCCAGCGTATCCAGCATATCGTGCCAATGCCGATAGTGTCGAGGGGCGTGGCGTCGTTGTGCGCTTATCGTAGCCATAGAGGCGTTTCAGTGTCGATACGCTAATATGTTCACCAGCGCTCTCAGTGATACTCAGCGAGAGGGCGTCGTAGTCCGTCGGCGAGTCGAGGGTACGTCCGAAGCGTGCCAGCACTTCGCTCTTTAGTTGCTCGATATTTATATCGTTGTATTCCATTACGAATGCAAAGTTAACAAAAAAAGGGTAAAAAGCATCCATCTACGATGTATGAACCGTAATGCACCGTAATGAATTTGGAGGTTGTCGCCCACAATACGTACCTTTGTAAAAAAAAACAGCCCCACTTGGTTGTAGTTTGCAGAATATTTCTTACTTTTGTGACGGCGTATGTTTTTGCGCTGACATATTAGTTGAGATTTTGAGGTCTTTATAACGACAAAACCGCCAATTTTGTTCGAGTGGCTTGCTACTTGAAATGTACCAAAGACTAATGAACTCAGTTCTGCACACCTTTCTGGGTGCGGGCTGTTGTTTATTCTACGGTACATTGGGTGCTTGGCGGTGCCTGTCGTTAGTAGGATAATCGTAGGTCTGCACCTATTTGTTTTTTTAACTATTTATACAGTATGAAGAATATTTTAACGAGGTTGATAGTAGTACATGTTTTGGTCGGAACATATACGGATGATGATGCAGAGGCTGAGGTGGTACAACAATAGATTATATTTTGAGTAAAAATATATACCTTTCATTTTTTATAAATCATTAAAAACTTTAAGTTATGAAGAAATTTTTATTGGGCTTATTTGCCGTGGTTTTGAGCGTGGCGCTTATTTCGTGTACCTCAAAGGAGGAGAAGGTCAAGGAGAAACTGGACTACTTCGAGAAGAATATCGTCAAGGCCGCTATGAATGAGGATGATGCTAAGGGTGAGAGACTTACGGAGGAGTTTTTCGAGTGGTATGATGAACTCGATGATGAGGAGATGAAGATTGCCGATAAAATGTTGGAGGAGTCTGCCCTTGGTATGCTGTTGCTTGGTGGTATAGATGGGGCTATTGAGGAGGCATTCGAGGAGGCATTCGAGGAGGCATTCTCGGATGATGACTGGAGTGATGATGATTGGTACTAAATCGTAAATCCTCTTAGATAACGGGGATGGCTAAGGTGCTTTTTAGCCATCCCCTGTTTGTGAGTTATGCCATGCTCTGCTGTTCGTAAAATAGACCAATTATTTTCACACTTGGAAGGGGATAAGATAGCGTTATAGTAAGTGTTAAAAAGTTAACAGCGAAAATGCTATGATTTTTCAATCGAAATATGTACCTTTGCCCCGATTTTTGTCTGAGCGAGTTATGGCGCATCGTTGCTCGTGGACAAAGATTGGGCTATTAAAGCGTGAGAGTTACCCCTATGGGGTAGTTGCTGTGGAGAATAGCTCGATGGATAAGTGAAAATAATTATCTTAAGTTGAAATATATGGCCGAGAAGAGATTTATTACGTGTGATGGTAACTACGCTGCAGCGCATATTGCTTATATGTTCTCGGAGGTAGCAGCCATCTATCCCATCACGCCATCGTCGACAATGGCTGAGCTCGTTGACGAGTGGTCGGCGCAGGGCAAAAAGAACATTTTGGGCGATACCGTAAAGGTTGTGGAGATGCAGTCGGAGGCAGGTGCTGCTGGTGCGGTACACGGATCGTTGCAGAGTGGTGCTCTTACATCTACGTTCACAGCATCGCAGGGCTTGCTGCTGATGGTTCCCAATATGTATAAGATTGCTGGTGAGTTGCTCCCTGGCGTATTCCACGTGTCGGCACGTGCTTTGGCAGCGCAGTCGCTCTCAATCTTCGGCGATCACCAAGATGTTATGGCTGTGCGTCAGACGGGCTTCGCCATGCTCGCAACATCGTCAGTGCAGGAGGTCATGGACCTCGCGGGTGTTGCACACATCGTAGCACTCAAGGCTCGCATACCCTTTGTTCACTTCTTCGACGGCTTCCGTACGTCGCACGAGATACAGAAGATTGAGCTTATCGACGAGGCATCACTCGGCGCTATGTTTGACCGCGAGGCTCTCAAGGAGTTCCGCATGCGCGCACTCAACCCCGAGCGTCCCGTAACACGTGGTACGGCACAGAACCCCGATATATATTTCCAGACACGCGAGGCATCGAATAAGTTCTACGATGCTGTGCCCGATATGGTTGCCGAGACTATGGCTCAAATATCGACAATCACGGGTCGTGAGTATAAGCCCTTCACCTACTATGGTGACCCCGAGGCTGAGAATATCATCATCGCCATGGGCTCTGTTACCGAGACTATCAAGGAGTGCGTAGACTACCTCCGCACCCAGGGTAAGAAGGTGGGTGTCATTACCGTACACCTCTACCGCCCCTTCTCGGCGAAGTACCTCTTCAACGTGTTGCCCAAGAGCGTTAAGCGCATCTGCGTGCTCGACCGCACTAAGGAGCCAGGCTCAAATGGCGAGCCTCTACTGCTCGACATCCGTGATGCCTTCTACGAGTCGGAGAGCCGCCCGATGATTATCGGTGGTCGCTATGGCCTCTCGTCTAAGGATACTACGCCTGCTCAGATGTTGGCAGTATTTGCTAACCTTGAGATGGAGACTCCCAAGAACCACTTTACCGTGGGCATCAACGACGATGTCACGATGCTCTCACTCCCCGTAGGCAAGGAGATTTCGATGGCTAAGGAGGGTACGTTCGAGGCTCTGTTTTTCGGTCTCGGCTCGGACGGTACTGTCGGCGCCAATAAGAACTCTATCAAGATTATCGGTGGCTCGACAGACAAGTATTGTCAGGCCTACTTCTCATACGACTCTAAGAAGTCGGGAGGTTACACCTCGTCGCACTTGCGCTTTGGTGATAACCCTATCACCTCGCCCTACCTCGTCACTACACCCGACTTCGTGGCATGCCACGTTCCTTCGTATGTGGACAAGTACGATGTGTTGAAGGGCTTGAAGCGTGGTGGCTCATTCCTCCTCAACTCGGTTAACGATGTTGAGACCACCTGCCGCACGCTTCCCGACCACATGAAGCAGTACCTTGCGAAGAAGGGTATCAACTTCTATGTCATCAACGCCACGAAGATTGCTGCCGACCTTGGCCTTGGCTCACGTACCAACACCATCATGCAGGCGGCGTTCTTCAAGATTGCCGACATCATACCTATCGAGAAGGCTGTCGAGGAGATGAAGAAGGCTATCTACAAATCTTATGGCAACAAGGGTGAGGATATCGTCAATATGAACTATGCTGCCGTAGATGCTGGTTGCGAGGCTGTCGTTAAGGTTGATGTTCCCGCCGAGTGGGCTAACATCGAGGTTAAGGATGCTGCACACACGGTAGATACTACTATTCCTGCCTTCGTTCGCGAGGTGTGCGAGCCTATCGACGCGCTCAAGGGCGACTCACTCCCAGTGTCAGCATTCAATGGCCGCGAGGATGGCACATGGGATAATGGTACGGCTGCCTACGAGAAGCGAGGCATTGCTACAAGCGTGCCCATGTGGAAGATAGACAACTGTATCCAGTGTAACCAGTGTGCCTATGTGTGCCCCCATGCTGCTATACGTCCCTTCCTCGCTACGGAGGAGCAGGCTGCTACTTCGGGCTTGGAGTGGAAGCAGGGCTTGGGCGAGACCAAGGCACTCAAGTTCCGTATTCAGGTGTCACCTATGGACTGTACGGGCTGTAAAAACTGCGTCGACGTATGTCCTGCAAAGGAGAAGGCTCTCGAGCTTCGCCCCTTGACCGAGCAGCTTGCTGAGGCTAAGAACTGGGACTATGTGACGAAGAATATCGGCTATGCGGAGCATGTGGATAAGACGAAGTCGGTGAAGAACCTACAGTTTGCACAGCCTCTGTTCGAGTTCTCGGGAGCCTGCGCGGGCTGTGGCGAGACTCCCTATATCAAGGCTATTACGCAGCTCTTCGGTGACCGTATGATGGTTGCTAACGCTACGGGCTGTACCTCTATATACTCTGGCTCAGCGCCCTCGACACCCTACTGCACTAACGCTAAGGGTCAGGGTCCTGCGTGGGCTAACTCGCTCTTCGAGGACAACGCCGAGTTCGGCCTCGGTATGCGTATCGGCGTAGAGAAAGTACGCAAGGGTATTGAGGATGTCATGCGCAAGGCTATTGATGAGTGCTCGTGCTGCTCTGACGAGCTCAAGGCTACGATGCAGGAGTGGATCGATGCTCGCCAGCTTGCTGCTAAATCTAAGGAGGTGACAGCACGTCTGTTGCCCATGCTTGAGGCTTGCGATTGCAGCTACTGCAAGACCATCCTCGAGTATAAAGACTGGCTTGTTAAGAAGTCGCAGTGGATCATCGGTGGTGATGGCTGGGGCTACGATATAGGCTTCGGCGGCGTTGACCACGTATTGGCCTCAGGTGAGGATGTCAACATCCTTATCGTCGACACGGAGGTATATTCAAATACGGGAGGTCAGTCGTCTAAGTCTACGCCTATTGGCGCCGTTGCTAAGTTCGCCTCGGCAGGTAAGCGTATCCGCAAGAAGGATATAGGTGCTATAGCTATGACTTATGGCTATGTATACGTTGCACAGGTGTCTATCGGTGCATCGCAGCAGCAGCTCTTCAATGTGTTGAAGGAGGCTGAGGCATATCCTGGACCATCACTTATCATCGCCTATGCTCCATGTATCAATCACGGCATCAAGGGTGGTATGACACGTACACAGACCGTAGGTAAGCAGGCTGTTGAGTGTGGCTACTGGCACCTCTGGCACTATAATCCTCAGCTTGAGGCTGAGGGTAAGAACCCCTTTGTCATGGACTCTAAGGAGCCCGACTGGAGTAAGTTCCGTGATTTCCTCATGAAGGAGGTACGCTACACCTCACTCAAGAAGGCCTTCCCAACTGAGGCGGAGCAGCTCTTCGAGGCGGCAGAGGAGAATGCAAAGTGGCGTTATAACTCTTATATTGCCCGCACCAAGTAATTTAGCGTGATAGCGGCGCTACTGCGACGCTTCAGTCAAAGCCATGAATGGAATGTACGTTCAAGTACTATCCATCCATGGCTTTTTCATGTCAGCGCCACATTAGCACCACTCTGACAAGAAATTGTAATTTCTTCTGATAAGGGGTCATCTGCGACCTCTCAATCATTGGGCTAAATAGGAAATACGTCAAGTATGTCCTATCCAGCCCAATTTCTTAATCGAGGTCACATCTAACCCTTTCTGATATGAAATTAGTCTTGCAGCGCTCCTCTTCCTCTCTGTCATGTTGAGCGGAGCGTTAGCGTAGTCGAAACATCTTACTAAATCTCCTAATCTCTTTGTCGTTAATCTTACTTAATAGTCAGCTCGTCAACAAGCCACTTTGCACCTGCATACTTCTCGATGACGAAGAGTACATAGCGGATGTCTACAGCGATGGTGCGCTGGAGGTCGGGCTCGAAGGCTACATCGCCAGACATGGCCTCCCAGTTGCCATCGAAGGCGAGGCCTATAAGGCGTCCCTTCTTATCCATCACGGGCGAGCCTGAGTTGCCACCAGTGATATCGCAGTTGACGAGGAAGGCTACGGGAAGGTCGCCATTCTTATCTGCGTAGCGGCCATAGTCCTTAGCGTGGTAGAGCTCCTTAAGGCGCTCGGGCACGGTGAACTCAACGGGGTTGGTAGGATCCTCCTTAGCCATAACGCCATCAATGGTGGTGTAGTGCTGGTAGACGATGCCGTCAGCAGGGCTATAGGGAAGTACGTTGCCGTATGTTAGGCGGATGGTGAAGTTAGCATCCGAAGCCCACGCTTTGTCGGGTTGCATCATCATAAGACCCTTGATGTAGAGACGATGACCCTCTGCGAACTTCTTGTCGGCGGCAATAACAGCAGGGTAGAGCTGGCGGTAGAGCGAGATGATAGACATCGTAAGTTCGTATGCTGGGTCTGCCTGCAGTGCTGTAGTAACATCCTCCTCGTTGCGTAGTTCGGCAATCTTCTCCAGCGATGTGCAGCGCGAGTTGTCGTAGAGCCAGTCGACGTAAGCGTCGCTATCACCTCCAAACTCGGCATCTATCTTCTCGTAGATTGATGGTAGGCGGTCGTTGTTCTCGCGATATATCTGGAACATGCGCTTGGCAACAGCACGGTCGACGTCGGCATTGAAGTCCTTATAGAAGGTCTCGATGTCGGAGTCGAGCATGAGTGCCTGTACAAGCTCTACGGACTGGAGGAAGGCCTCTGAGATATATTGCAGCGTGGCACTCTCCTTGCGAGCCTCGGTCTGCGACTGCTCGATGAGTGGCAGGGCATTGATGAAGCGCTCCTCGGGGAGGGTGTTAGCTATTGCCCACATCTGGAATGCCTGCTCCTGAGCCTGCTTCTTAGACTTCACGTCGAGCTTCTCGATGCCACGAGACATGCCGATAGAGTTCTTCCAGTAGTTTGCCGAGCGAGCATACTTCGAGTCGTACTGGATACGTATGGCCTGGTCTGAGTCCATCCACTGGCGAAGAATCTTCTGGCGCTCGCCACGTATATATATACGCTGTGGGTTGTCCACCTCCATCATATAGTCGATCTCGTACGACGTCTTATAACGCTCGGTAGAGCCTGGGAAGCCCATGATCATGCCGAAGTCGCCCTCCTTGATGCCGTCGAGCGATACCTCTAACCACTTATCAGCCTTGTAGGGGACGTTATCTTCAGAATAGGCTGCAGGGCGGTTATCCTTACCTGCATATACGCGGAAGATAGAGAAGTCGCCCGTATGGCGTGGCCACATCCAGTTGTCCGTGTCACCACCAAACTTGCCGATAGATGAGGGAGGCGTGCCCACGAGGCGCACGTCGGGATACACCTCATGCACGAAGGCAAAGAACTGGTTGTTGCCGAAGAAGCCTGGGATGATAACCTGCATGCCTGGGTACTCAGCCTCAAGCATCTCAATCTTCGCTTGGATATTAGCGTTAGCTGTCATCTCGTACTCCTCCTGCGATGTTGTCGAGGGGATGTTGCCTACGATGTCGGCCGTGACATCGAAGATGTGGCGAACGAAACGTACCGATAGACCCTCGGCTGGGAGCTCCTCGGTCATATCCTTAGCCCAGAAGCCGTCGGCGAGATAGTCATGCTCGACAGATGAGAGCTTCTGTATGGCGTCGTAGCCACAGTGGTGGTTGGTAAAGAGCAGACCATGCTCCGAGACAATCTCACCTGTGCAGCCATTGCCGAAGATGACGATGGCATCCTTCAGCGACGACTTCTCGGCAGAGTATATATCCTCAGCCTTAAGTTTACAGCCATGGGTCTTCATATCTTTGCTGTTCATCTTCTTGATATATGGCAGTAGCCACATACCCTCATCGGCCACAGCCGTGAGGCTGATGCTTACCAAGGCCAATAGTGTTAATAGTCTTCTCATAGGTTTAATTACTTTATAGGTTAATACGTTTTATGCTCTATCTTTCGCGCTTAAGAACATCCTCGGCCGTGACAGTGGTTATTAGCACCACGCCGTTCACGCCTCTGAAGCCATACATGTTCGAGCCCTTGAGTATCTCAACGCTTTTGACATCATTTATATTTATAGAGTCGGGGTTAACCTCGGCGTTGTCACATAGTATAAGCACTCCAGATGACCCATTTATGGAGTTCTGCGTACGTAGACATAGCTCTCCATTTATGCGCTTAAGGCCTGGGTAGCACATCATTATGGCATCCACTACACTCATGCACCCTGTGGCACGTAGCCTCTCGCCCGAGATGCCCGACGTGTAGTCGGTGCTCTCTCTGCGCTTAACATACCCGAAGCCGAAGTTTACAAGATCCTCATCCTCCTTGGCCGTATAGAAGTCGCTACCTACCGTCCATACGACATTTACGCTGCGGCGTCCCTCGACGGCCACACGTAGCGTGTCGCGCTTGAAGATGAAGAGCAACGTGTCGTTGGCCTCAATGTTTGTTAGACCAAAGCGACCATTGCCGTCAGCCATCGTCTGCTTGTCACGTCCCACAACGCTGATGCGTGCCTTGATGCCACGCCCATCGGGATGTGTCACAATGCCATTAAAGGGCTCCTCGGCCATAAGCTTCGTAATGCCACATAAAAGTGCAACCAACAATAGTAATCTTCTCATACCGCACACATCGTTGTATTTCTGTTGTAAAGATACTCATTTATTGCGAAATAAAGAATAGTCGCGTAAAAATTATTATTTATTAAAAATATTTATTATCTTTGTCGTACCATTTTAGGCAATTGTATAATACTTAAATATAAAACGCTATGAAAGAGGCTATTGCAATACTCACAGGTGGCGGTCCAGCCCCTGGTATGAACACGGTTGTTGGTTCTGTCGCTAAGACATTTTTGGCTAAGGGCTATCGCGTAATTGGCTTACATTACGGCTATTCGGGTCTGTTTAACCCCAACCCACGCTACGAGGACTTGGATATGTTCCGCGTAGATTACATCTTCAATCAGGGTGGTTCGTACCTCACGATGAGTCGCTTTAAGCCCTCGGAGGAGGACTTCGAGAAGAACTTTAATCTCGACTTCTTCAAGGACAATAACATCAAACTTCTTGTGACCGTTGGTGGCGACGATACAGCATCGACAGCTAACCGTATAGCTAAGTTCCTCGAGGCTAAGCAGTATCCTATTGCCAATATCCACGTTCCCAAGACCATCGACAACGACCTTCCATTGCCCGCAGGTATGCCCACCTTTGGCTACCAGTCAGCAAAGAATGCAGGCTCTGTTATTGGTCGCGCCGTGTATAACGATGCTCGTACCTCTGCAAACTGGTTTGTCGTAGCGGCCATGGGTCGCTCGGCAGGACACCTCGCCTTTGGTATCGCCTCGGCTTGTCACTATCCTATGATTATTATCCCCGAGATGTTCAATAAGACGAAGATTACCATCGATAAGATTATCAGCCTTATCGTCTCGGCTATCGTTAAGCGTAAGATTCTCGGCATGGACTATGGTGCTGCAATGGTGTCGGAGGGTGTCTTCCACTCGCTCGATGAGGAGGAGATACTCAAGTCAGGCATACACTTCTCGTATGACGACCACGGCCACCCCGAGCTCGGTAAGGTGTCTAAGGCTGAGATGTTTAACACGCTCCTCGAGAAGCGCTGTAAGGCTCTTGGCGTGAAGGTTAAGTCACGCCCCGTGGAGATAGGCTATGAGGTACGTTGCCAGACACCTTGTGCCTTCGATCTTGTCTACTGCTCACAGCTCGGTATGGGTGTGTATAAGCTCTTCTCGGAGGGTAAGACTGGTTGTATGGTATATATCAGCCAGGAGGGCTACGTATCGCCCCTCTATCTTAAGGATCTTCAGGATCCCGAGACTGGCAAGATACCTCCACGTCTTGTTGATATCAACGCCGACAAGATTCACCAGGTCATCGACAATCTGATGCACTACATCACTCCCGCCGACTATGAGGCAGCTAAGGCATACCTTCCCAATCCTGAGGAGTATGACTTTAAGAAGATCCTCAACTGGTAATTTCTTGTGATAAGGGGCCTATTTCGGCACATCCCTAAAAGTTCTACCCCTCGGGCTGTACGTTTTGTACTATCCCGAGGGGTATTCTTTTGTGATGCACCAAATTAGACCCCTTCTGACAAGAAATTAGTCTTGCAGCGTTCCTCCTCTCTGTCATGTTGAGCGGAGCGTTAGCGTAGTCGAAACATCTGCCCGAGACAGCACCCACCGTTAAGGATTCTTCTCATTATAGTAACCCATCCTCAGCTGTAAGGCTGGTGCTTCTTATGATGCGCAACATTACTCGCCCCTACTTGGACGATTGGCGAATGATGATATTATCGCTCTTTGAGAAGCTATTTGCACTTAATGTGGCATTGCGATTATAGCCCGTATCGTTGGGCTGTACCTTTATGACAATGGCCGACTCCAAATGGGGAAGCGCTCGTGTGCTCTCCGTGGCGGCATTATAGTCGTTGATGACCTTGACAACCTCAATCCAATCATCTGCGGGTATAAGGTTGCCATTCTCATCCTCTACCATGTGACCCTCTGCATGGGTATGATCTACACCCGTGGAGCTAACCATGACGTAGAACTCGCCTCCCTCCGCTGGCACCGTCATCTGATCCTCCTTAAACTCAATCCATGGCTTGTCCTCTATAGGCCCATTAATGACCTCCTCGCAGCTCACAGTTGCAATTGTTGCTAACAACGCAATAATAAATGATACTCTTTTCATAATAGCATTTTTTTGATATTAATAAAATGTGATTGTTTCTTGATGCAAAATTACAGCACTATAGAGCCGTGGCCAAATTTTTAGACCCCTATTATTTCAGCGACAGTCTTTGTAATATATTGATAATCAATTCTTTGAAAAATTAAAAATCAGCAATATTTCATAGTGTTGATTTTCAAGCACTTACAATATCTGTTTTAATTGGATGCTGAAATAGGAGGCAATGTATTGATAGTTAGTAAGTTGTACGAATAAAAATGAGGCTGAATAAAAAGTGTATTTTGTCGTTCTTTGTTGTCATAAGTCATCATCTACTTCCGCTAACGAATTATCTCGCCAATGGGCAGTACGCTGTAGTACAGCCCATCGTCTCGAAATTCGCCGAGCGTTGTATCTAATGCCTTCTAACAACAAAATGCTCGCTATCAAAATGCTCATTTACGCAGAGTAAACTCCGCTTTTTCGGGCTTCGCATGCCTAAAACTACATCTTTTTATTCAACCTCTTAAGGAACAGGGAGGCTGACTAAAAAGTCCCAAGGGCTATTAGTCAGCCTTTGTTGTATCTAATGAACATATATTTGTAAAAAAAATAGGCTATTCCGTTGAA
>JAFUPR010000032.1 GCA_017481145.1 Alistipes sp.
AATAATTTAAGTGATGTTATAATTTTAGGAGACCTATTCTCGCTAATGGCATATAAGTAAAATCCAGCTCAAACATGCGTGCAGCGACGATATTATCTGTAGATACAGATAAGAGCAGGTCTCATATTTGACCATTAAGCCTTTTTTTCATATTCCAATAGCAAAACACAAAATGAGGCTGCCAGTAATTGACAACCTCATAATTGTTAAATGTAGCTCTTCGCTAATTTGCCGAATTAGGACCCGATACAGGGATTAGCCCCGCAACGTATATGCCATTAGTGTAGCGACTTGATGACGAGAATAGCTTCACGTTTGACATGCCATCAGCGATTGATACGCTATACTCATGGAGTATCTCCGTCTTAGGCTCCGTAGTCATATCATCGGAGTCGGTAAGCCATACGCGGGTGAGGAGTCCCGAGGCTTTGTCTATCTCGTAGCCCCAGAGGGTCACAGCATGGTGGTTTGATGCGAGGGTTGCGGACTCTGCTACCGTAAGTGATACCATGCCGCGGTCGATAAACTCTACGACAAAGTCGCTAAATTTCTTTAGCCGCTCCGTGCCCGTTAGATTTGTACCATTACCCCAATTATAGTAAACGCCACAATCACTTGTATAGCCATAGTCGGTATATTCGTTGTATACCGCATAGCTATTCCATGCCGACGAGAAATAACCGCCTGAGGTTAGGGGCTTGGCACAATACGATGCGTTAGCGCCATGGTTGACGCCCTCGAAGTACCAAGGCACAGCGTGATACACATAGCCACCGAGAGAGTTATCCCACTCCGAGTGGAACATATCCATCACCGCAAGCTGATATTTACAGCCCGTAGAGTATGTCTTGGTACTCGGGCCATTTATGGCCGTTGAGGGTAGCGTGCCGCCATGTGCTACGTACCTATCCTGCCACCACTGGATGATGTTCGAAGCCGAGGCAGCCCAGCACATCTGGATGTCGCCATTATTGCCCTCCTTAAACTTGTTTACATCGTACCATCCCGAGGTGAGCGTCACGCCCTCAGCAAAGACGATGACCCTCTCCGAGGCGTTGGCCGTTACGTTCACGGTGTTAGACTTCACACCCTTGTACATGGCGTATACGCTATACGTGCCAGCGCTGCCCGTCTTAAATGTCGCACCATTAATCTTGCTACCGTTGACATATATATCGCACAAAGAGGTGACATTCAGGCTGCTGTCTGCCTTTACGGTGAATGTCACCGTGTCGGTGCCGTCGGCCGCCATCGTCGTCTTCGATGCGGAGAGTGTCAATATCGAGGGTACATACTCTACGACGGTTATTGTCAGCTCGTTAGATACCTTTGTGCCATTCGTTGCATAGATGGTGTATGTGCCCGCAACGGATGATGAGAACCAAGGTCCACCCAACGCTTCGCCATTTGCGTAGAACGTACACGCATTTGTCACGATATTACCATCCTGCGTGGCGGTGAAATCTACATAGTCTAAGCCATTGTTCGTTATCGTGCTCTGCGATGCCGAGATTGTGATGTCGCCCTCGATTACGGGCGCTGATATAGCACCGCTAAATACGAAGTGGCGCGTTGTGCCGTCGCTGAATGTGATATCGGCATTGAGCACCATGCTTCCACCGCTGTTTGCAGCATGCAGAACGCCCGACTTGACGGCCTTGCTCACGCCTCCTATCTTTACGCTCGTAGCGTTGAAGTAACCCTCAAGGTTGCATGACGACAGCTCGTATGTGCCAGCATTGATGCTATTAGTCGAGGCCTCCTTACTGTTGATGTTGAACGAGATAGAGTCGCCCGCAGAGTTCTCACCATAGAAGGTGTAGTAGCCACTTGCACTGCTTGATGTAAGTGTCGAGAGCGTTATGTCGGGTACAGCTGTGCTCTCGCCGCTGTCACCACCTACCTGACCGCCATTCTCAACATTCAACTTGCCGATAAAGCCGAGAGGTGCAGCCACGGAGCTGCTGTGAGCTATAACAATCTTGATTGTGTAGGTGTCTCCACTCTTCGATACCTCCATATATCCCTCGCCATTACTTCCTCCATTAGGCGCTGTAATATTCGATGCTATGCCGTCAACATTTGATAGCGAACGAATGACGATGTGTTTGCTTGAGTTCGAGAAGAAAGAGGAGCTCTTCATTTCATATCTACCCTCATCAATGTGAGTCTCTGATGAATAATCGCTTGCTACGTGTAGTGCGAAGCTGATATTATTGGGGCCACTTATCGTAAACTTATTACCCCATGATGACCCGCCATTACCGATAATCTGCGTAAGGTATGTATCTACGCCCTCGATAGAGGCTGAGCCTCCGCCCTCGGTTGTCTCGACCTCGCATCTGTTCTCCTCGCTAAGCTCGAGTTTTACGCTTGTACTCTTACCCGCTGTCATTGTGAATGGCGACTTCGAGGGGGCCTTCACGATGGTGTGAGCCTTACGACCACCAACGTAGATGTTGAATACCAACGAGGCATTGTCCAACTGTGCGGGGAAGACAAGTGTTGAGGCTGTGGGTGTTATCGTGAAGTTGTGGCTCGTAAAGTCGGCAAGTGTCGAGGGCGCCGAGGCCACAGCGCTGCCGATACCACCATTTACGGTGTCGTAGTTGTAGCACTGCGCGCTCGTGAACTCAGAGTCGTTGCTACGTAGGAGCATCTCGATAGCCACATCCTTAGATATGTCGGTGTCGCTATATCCCGATGCTAATGTGAGGGTGTAGTCCACCTTGTGCATAAGATGGCTGAACTGCAAGGGTATATATGCCGACGAGGTGTTGATAGTGAGATAGTCGCCCGCCGCATAGCTCGCCGTAGACTCCATATAGATGTTGTCCTCGGCATGGCGGTTGAGGGTGATGGTCGCCGCTGGCGACTCCATGGCGGGGTAGAGGGCTGTGACCTTAGAGTATGTGCCCTCGGCCACCGAGCCACGGAATGTGGCATGCTTGCCATCGTCAGCGATATCCTCAGTACTCTCAATCTCGAAGGTGTAGTACTTTGTCACCGAAGAGGTGTTGGTGAGGGCTACGCTCAGCATATCGCCCACCTCCCAGTAGGTTATGTTGCCATTGATGCCAAGGCGTGTGTCGTCAGTGCTGGCAACTATGGCCACCTCGACCATCTTGTCTACCTCAGCATGAGGCACTTCATCCTTTACGCACGACGCAAACACCAGTAGCGCCAGCGTATATAGTAGTAGGGTAGTATGTCTCATGGCTAAAGTTCGTTCTCATTTTCAAAATCGGGGGCTACTACATCACTTAAGGTGAAGCCACCCTCCACGCTACACGTCACGACGTATAGCTGAGGAGGGTGGTACATGGTAGCATTATCAATAATGTTCACAGTGCTTCCAGTTTAGTTGTTATTACTCGGCTGAATCGGGGCCAGCTACGGGAACGACGCCTACAAGCCATACGTTCTTGTAGCGTATATCGGGCGATGAGAACTGAATGTGCGACTTGCCCTCACCGATAGATACCGTCATCTCGTGTAGTATCTCTCTCTTAGGCTCGGTCTCCATATCGTCCGAGTCGGTTATCCATACGCGTGTAAGAAGACCTGTGGCGTTGTCTATCTCGTAGCCCCAGAGTGTCACGGCGTGGTGCAGTGTGTAGATGTTTGCCGAGAGCGCTATTGTCAACGATGCCATACCATGCTCAAAGGCATTGACAACGATGTCCGACACAATCTTCAATCGCTCATTACCCTCATAGCTGGTGCCATTGCCCCATAAATAGTAGTTATTATAGCGCACGGTGTAGCTGTATGATGTCTCGAAGGTGGGAGGCAAGACCTGGTCATAGCCACAATACATATTCTCCATAATGCTTGGCCATACACTCTTCCAATATCCACCCTCGGTCTTGGGCACAGCCTGCGAGTTAGCAGCGGCATACTCACCACCGTTGAGCGAGCCCTCGAAATACCAAGGTATAGCCTCATTAACGTGGCCACCGAGAGAGTTATCCCACTCCGAGTGGAACATATCCATCAGTGCAAGCTGATACTTGCAGCCTGTATCGTAGGTCTTGGTGCTAGGACCATTTACGGCTGTTGTGGGGAGCGTGCCGCCATGTGCCACATAGCGATCCTGCCACCACTGGATGATGTTCGAAGCGGATGCAGCCCAGCACATCTGGATGTCGCCATTATTGCCCATCTTAAACTTGTTGACATCGTACCATCCCGAGGTGAGTGTCACACCCTCAGCAAAGACGATGCTCTTGCCCGTGGCTGTCACCTCCTCGGCGGTGATGGTTATCTCGTTAGATTTTACAGTGCCCTTCTCGGCATATACGGTATATGTGCCAGGTGTTGTTGTCACGAAGCGGTTGCCATTGAGCTTGCCACCATTGACGTATATCGTAGCCGAGTCGGTCACATTTGCACCATCCTGCGTGACGATAAACTTTGTGCTATCCACACCATTAGCCTTGATGGTCGTCGCTGTTGCCTCAATCTCGAGAGGCTTCTCCTCCTCGACGATGTTCATGCGCGCTGTGATAGCCACGTTGTTAGACTTCTTACCCTCATACATGGCATAGAACGAGTAGCTGCCCGCCTCGGTAGTAGAAAACTCCTTGGCTGCGAGCTTAGTGTCGTCGTTAGCATTGTAGAGCTCATAGTCGGTGATAGTGTTATCGCCCTTCTTTAGCGTGAATATAGCCTTCTCAATGCCATCGGCAACGATTGTATTAGGCTCTGCGCTTAGTGTCAACTCATCAGGCGAGACAACATTGCTCTTCTTATTGAAGGTAACAACTACGCTGTTAGACTTCTCGCCCTCATACATGGCGTAGAAGGTGTACTCGCCCTCCTTGTCCGTTGTGAAGGTGTTGCTTTCGAGTTTGACGTTGCCATTGGCGTTAAATACCTCGCTCGCCGTGGTCACATTCTCGCCATTGCAGTCGATAGAGAATGTCACGGTGGCATCTACCTCGAGTGATGTGGTGTCAGCCGTGAGTGTTACGACCTTGGTCTCCTCGGTCACCATCTTTGCTGTGATGGTCACGGTGTTCGACTTGGCATTACCCTTCATCGCGTAGAACGAGTAGGTGCCAGCATATTGCGTGGTGAAGGTGTTTGAGCCAAGTGGCTCGTTCGTCGAGGCAGAGTATATCGTGGCATCCTCGACAACGGCATCCGTATCATCCTTAACGGTGAATGTTGCCGCTTGTGTACCGTTAGCATATATCTCGGTATTGTCGACCGAGAGTGTCAATGTCTGCTTAATGGTGGTATCGGGCTCAGCCTCGCATGCCACTAACCCCATAAGGGCAATCAATGCAAATAAAATCCTTTTCATAACCTCATTATAATTAAAATATGGCGGGGCGAACCCCGCCATACATGTCGTTATCAGTTTACTTTACGCGCTTCATGACGATGTCGCCTGTAGCTATCGCCCAAGCCTCATTTTCGCGGAATACAGCGGGGCGGTAGATGCCGAAGCCGAACTCCGAACCCGAGTGGTGAGCACCGATAGTGATGGTATTACCATCGGCCGATACTGTCACGGGGAATGTCGCGGGAGCGGTGTAGCTCTCAGCACCCTCATTGTAGTGGCAGCCGAAGAAGTAGAGCGTATAGCCACCCACAGGAGCATCGTTGTAGATGTATGTGCTACGCGATGTGGGTATGGTCACAACATCACCAGCGCCAATCTCCAAGAAAATCTTGGGGCCATAGTCGCGGTATGCCAACGAGGGATAGTCTTTCCAATATGAGTTGGCCGAGGTGAGGTCGTTAATATCGAAGTAGGTGTATCCACCCTCAATAAAGTCGCTTGTCTGGAAGGGCCAGCCGAGGACTACAAGCTGATTTTGCTCACGGTACTCGGTCTTGGTCGTAGCGTCGATGCCCTGAGCGATGGTCACCACCTTACCCTCGATACGCTGATTTGTGAAGTTGTAGTCAACGAAGTCGTAAGATACCTCCCACTCGCCAAGGAGCGATGTGAAGAGCTCCGACTCTACACGTGCGGGCACGGGGCGCTTCGAGGTGTTGAATTTCACACTCTTAATGGTCTCAAGCTGCTCGTCATTCTTAACACTTACGATAGCCGTGTACTCGGTGTTGGGCCAGAGGTCCGTGTGTAGGATAGAGAGACCCGTAGATGCTACGGCTGCAACATCGTTGCCCGAGAGGTCAATGCCGTTGTCCACGACAATCTTAGCATCCGAATATCCCATGTCGCGCTTATTTGCAATATCGGCCGTGGGGCGGAAGACATACTTCACGCTCGCTGCCGTTGAAGAGAAGATGTTGAGGTTGAGAGACTCGTGGCTATCCTCTGTGGGGGCGGTGATTGTCAAGTCTACTTCGGGGGCGGTGCTTGAGGCTGCACTAGTTGTAAAGTCTATGAGCGATAAGGTCTCGCCACCTACGTTATCCACCACAAGGAGATGGCAGTAGTACGCTGTGTTAGGCACAAGACCTCCCCACTCCTGCTCATTGTCTGTTGTGAGTACCCATGAGCCTGCGCTGGGGCTCTTCACCAATGTCTGAAGTATCGACTCTCCATAACCTGAAATAATACCGTCAGCCCATGCCTTGTCGCGTACATATACGTAGTACTGAGCGACACCACTACCTATGGTAGTCTTAATCTTTACCGATGTAGAGGTAATCTCCGTAAACTCAGACGTAACCGAGGCTGTCGAAGCGGGCTTCTTGGGGGTCTTGCATGTCGCCTCATAGATGTCGCCGATGATATTATTCTGGCTGTCGCACTGTGCTGCTACAACATAGTACTCACGGTCGGGCTTAACGAGCATATTGTACGTGCCCTGATATGAGCCGCCATCAATCCACTCGTAGGTGTAGGGGTCGTTACCAATAACATTGAACATCTTGAGATACGCCTCAGCGGTCTGGTTGTAGTAGTCCAAATCGGCCTGCGATACCACCATGAAGATATATCTGCCCGTAAGGTTGATGGTGAAGGTGATAGTGTCGTAGGTTGCGTTGTCAATGGTGATGGGGTTCTTTACACCGTCATCGGGCGTCGTGAACGTAATCATCTTAGGAGCACTCAATACGCCATCCTTCGAGCTACGCAGTACTACGCAGAGTTTATATGTGGTGTCGTCGTTGAGGTCTGAGATCTTAATCGTCACCTTATCCTTAATCTGCTCAGAGTGGTGTGCAAACCAATCCTGGAACTGAGGAACATCGAAGCCGTCCTTTACATATACGTAGCCTAACTCACCCTCGACATTTGACGTAACCTCGAACGTGTAGCTGTCGAATGTGAGCTCTACCTCCGTGACTGAAATCTCGGGTGTCACCGCGGGCTGCTCGGGATTGTTGGGGTTCTCAGGGTTCTCAGGTGTGTTGGGCTTGTTGTCAACACCATTATCCCCGCCGCAGCTAATCATGCATAGTGCTGCTAAGAGGAGTGTGCAAAGTTGTAATGTTTTTCTCATGGTCATTAAATTAGTGTTATTTGGTCTTTTATTCTCTGTCTTGTAGCCTAATATATTTATATGTGTATCCTACACCATAATACGAGGCAAAAGTAGTAAAAAAAAGTAAACATCCAACTAATAAAGACAATTTTTTTTCATTCACATTATAATAATAGCCGAGCGTTTCCCCTCGGCTACTACTATATATATAAGTATAGGCCTTTATGCCTGCTTGCTTATCTTCTCTAAGAATGACTTGTTGACGATGACCCTCACCTCGCGATGCTTGACGCGGAACTCTATGGGTGTAACGCCTAACCACTCGCCGTCGACCTCTAAAGGAGCTTCGGGCGATGACTCTATGCGTATCTTCTTACCCTGGGCGTGCATCACGTGGCCTATGGAGTATATCGTTCCGTTGAACAATCGGCGCATGCGGAAGATCACATGCCACCAGTGCAATGGACGTATCATCGTCACGTCAAGAAGACCGTCGTCGGCAACAGCTGCGGGGAGCTGCTGCATACCTCCGCCGTTGAACTTACCCACACCGATGGCTAAGCTAAAGATGAAGTCGTTGAACACAAGTCTATCGTCTATCCATATTTTCATGCCTGTAGACTTATAGCGGAAGAAGCTACTCAGCATGCTCCAAAGATAGACATACTTACCTGTACGACCCTTAGCCTTCTTGTGTTGATAGAGGTGATTGACCACAGCATCGAAGCCTATGCCCGCCACGTTAGCCATATAGCGCGTCTGGCGGAAGTGTGACTCTTCATAGTCCACCTCCGAGACATCCTGCAGAAAGGTATAGCCCTCCTTCAAGGCGCGTATGGCTTCGGAGTAGTGTGTAGGTATGCCGTACATACGAATCCAGTCGTTGCCCGTACCCACGGCTATAACTGCAATTGTCACCTCCGAGGGCGAGGCGTGCTTCTGGATAAATAGTCCGTTGACCACCTCGTGAAGTGTTCCATCACCACCAACGACGATGATATGCCTATAACCATGCTCTACGGCCGATACCGTAAGCTCCGTGGCATGGCACTTATGCTCGGTGAATACGGCCTCGCAGCGTATGCCATTGTCGCGTAGCAGTTTGGAGATAAGAGGGTAGTCGTCCAACCCCTTGCCTGAGCCAGCAATGGGGTTGACGATTACAAACCACTTAACCTCGCCTACGACTGTAGGCCTATCCAACGTCTGCGACCTCATCCTCGTCTTAGGCTTATGCCTTCTTGGGGGCGTTACGCAGCGTGTTGAGCAGGAAGTCGTAGAACTTCTCTACAGAGGCGATATTAACCTTCTCGTCGGGAGAGTGGGGGTAGCAGATGGTCGGGCCAAACGATATCATATCCATGCCAGGATACTTAGCACCGATGATGCCACACTCCAAGCCTGCGTGGATGGCCGTAACTGCGGGCTTCACGCCATAGAGCTTTTCGTACGACTCGAGCATGGTGTGCAATATGGGCGACTTCATGTTGGGATTCCAACCGCTGTATGAGCCAGAGAGCTCCACGTCGGCACCTGCCAACTCGAATACTGATGATATAGCGCCAGCAAGCTCACCCTTCTCCGTATCTACCGACGAGCGCAACAGACACTTAACCTCGATTGTCGTGCCGTTAGATACGACGATGGCTAGGTTCGATGATGTCTGCACCAAGCCCTCCATGGCTATAGACATGCGCTGCACGCCATTAGGACAGCCACATACGGCACGGATAAGCGAGTGCGACTCCAAGTGCGGGATGATGGCCTTGGGGCACTCCACCTCCTCGGCGAAGATCTCGATAGAGTCCTCGATGCCCTCAAACTCCTTGATGATAACCTTCTCGTATGACTTCACATTAGCCTCGAAGATAGCCTTCTCGGCCTCGCGAACAACGACTACAGCCCACGCCTCACGAGGTATGGCATTACGCATATTGCCACCCTCGACAGCTGCGAGCTCCAAACCGTACGACTCGGTCTCCTGACGCAACAGACGGAACAGCACTTTATTGGCGTTAGCGCGCTGTGTGCCAATCTGAATACCTGAGTGACCGCCCTTCAGGCCCTTAACCGTAACCTTGTATGCGGCGAACTTGCCCTCAAGAGCCTGCTCCTTGTACTTGAACGTCACGTTTACGTCCATGCCACCAGCGCAACCTACGTACAACTCACCCTCGGTCTCCGAGTCGAGGTTGAGCAGGATGTCGCCCTTGAGCATGCCACCCTTAAGTCCGAAGGCACCATCCATGCCTGTCTCCTCGGTAGCGGTGAAAAGGCACTCCAATGGGCCGTGTACAAGATCAGCATCCTCCATCGCAGCCATTGCCGCAGCGAGACCAATGCCGTTGTCAGCACCGAGTGTGGTGCCATTAGCCGTTACCCACTCACCATCGATATATGCCTCAATCGGGTCGGTCGAGAAGTTAAACTCCTTGTCGTTATTCTTCTGAGGTACCATGTCGGTGTGTGCCTGAAGGATGATACCCTTACGATCCTCCATGCCAGGTGTCGCGGGCTTGTAAACGTATACGTTCTGTGCCTCGTCGACTTTGTGCTCCAATCCGAGCTCCTCTGCCCACTTTACGATGTATGCACGAATGGCATCCTCCTCGTGTGAGGGGTGGGGGATGTTGCAAATCTCGGCAAAGTGCTTCCACACCAATGCTGGTTTTAATCCTTTTAAGTTCTTGTCCATAATCATTATATTTGTTAATTGTTAGTTGTTGTCACTATGCTTGCTCATTAAGCTATTCTCCAACTCTTAGCGATTATCGAAGGCCTCGACGATGTACTTCACCAGACGATGGCGTACGATGTCGCGCTTGTCAAACTCAACGATACCTATGCCATCAATATTGCGTAGCGTATCCATCGCGCGTGTGAGTCCGCTGTCGGAGCGACGTGGGAGGTCTATCTGTGTCACATCACCCGTGACGATGAACTTAGCATTACGACCCATGCGCGTGAGGAACATCTTTATCTGCGAGAGCGTCGTGTTCTGTGCTTCGTCGAGGATGACGAAGGCGTTGTCCAATGTGCGACCACGCATGTAGGCCAAGGGCGCTATCTGTATCGTGCCCTCCTCGATAAACTTCTGTAGCTTGGCGGCAGGAATCATGTCGCCAAGGGCATCGTATAGCGGCTGCAAGTATGGGTCGAGCTTCTCCTTCATGTCGCCAGGGAGGAAGCCGAGCTTCTCGCCCGCCTCCACCGCGGGGCGTGTGAGTATTATGCGTCGTACCTCGCGCTCCTTGAGGGCGCGTACGGCTAAAGCTATGGCTGTATACGTCTTACCCGAGCCTGCGGGACCCACGGCGAAGAGTAGGTCGTTACGTTCAGCAAGCTTAACTAAGCGTTGCTGGTTTACGGTGCGAGCACGAATGATAGCTCCATTGTTACCATAGACGATGACATCCTTATCTACGGCTGGTGGCTCGGTGCTAAGCTCCGAGAGGCTTGAGGCGAAGGCTTGCGACACCACCTCCGACGATATGTGGCCATACTTCACATAGTAATCTACGAGGGCATTCATCCTGCGCTCAAAGGCTGCTACGTCGCTCTTTGCGCCGAGAGCCTTAATCTTGTCGCCACGTGCCACAATCTTAAGCTTAGGACACAGCTCGCGCATCTGCTCAAGGTAGGCATCCTGCGCACCATAGAGCTCGCGTGCGTCGACACCTTCAATCAATATCTCCTTTATGATCTCTTCACTCATACTCTCTGCTTCTTAGAATAGAACCGTGACACCCGCCGTAACCTTATATGGCCGCGTGCTAAACTCTACACCTTGAAATTGGTTGGTAGTATCCACTAAGGCGTGTATATATCGTGCCTCGATGACAAAGTTGCGCCCTAAGCCTACGGCTATGCCTCCAGCTATGTTCCACGTTGGCTGCACAGGGCCGTAAAACATAACCTCGCCCTCGTGCGTATATTCCGCCCTGCTCATAACCGTAAATACTGGGCCTGCCGTGAGGCGTACGACGTTGTTAGCCAGACGTAGCGATAGCAGTACGGGGAAGTCTATCGTGCGCGTCTTAACCCTATGCTCCACGCTCTCCGTGGCAACATCTATCGAGCCACCCTCGTAGGCTATCTCAGCCTCCAAAGCGAAATAGCTGCCAAAGAGCACTGCAAAGTCGAGATGACCCTGAAAGCTGAAGCGTGGCTTGAGCTTCACATCTACGGTGGAGATGTTATGTATGCCAGTGTATGCACCTCCAATACCGATGCCCCACTCTGTACGAATCTTGGGAGCATGGCTATCAACGCCATCAATCGGATGAAACGTATAGTCGTGCGCCTCCTGCGCCTTCACGTTAGTCGATGTGAGCATGGCTACGACTACTGCCACCACTACCATAATGCTCCGCAACACTCCTATGCCATTACGCTCTATCATTCTATCTTTCATAATTAAATCCTTCAAAGATACTCATTTTAGATAAATAAACCAAAATATTTGCTCGATATTTTGTGATGTGTCATAAAACTATCACAAAGACTATCCTGTAAATGCTATAATTTTGCCATCTACCGCCGAAATCTTTTGTAAAGTTTCCAAAATCCAAGGAATTGACTTATCTTTGCACCGTAATATATGGTTATAGGAAGAAATATAAAAGAGATAATATTATGAGTTTAGTAGCTATTGTAGGACGCCCGAATGTTGGTAAGTCGACACTCTTCAATCGTCTTGTTGGTCAGCGTCAGGCCATCGTCGATGAGACGGCAGGAACAACGCGTGACCGTCACTATGGTAAGACCGACTGGAATGGTAAGGAGTTTTCGGTAATTGATACTGGTGGCTATACCGTGAATAGTGAAGATATCTTCGAGGACGAGATTCGTCGTCAGGTGATGCTCGCTATCGATGAGGCCGACCTTATACTCTTCCTCGTTGAGGTGCGCACAGGCATTACGGATCTCGACATGATGATGGCCGACATCCTCCGTCGCTCGGGCAAGAAGGTGATGCTCGTATGTAATAAGGTCGACACCTACGACCTCATATACTACTCACATGAGTTCCACTCGCTCGGCCTCGGTGAGCCCTATTGCATAAGCTCAATGTCGGGTAGCGGTACGGGTGATATGATGGATGCCATCCTTGCCAACCTCCCCGAGGATACCACTGCGGAGTACGACGCTACGCTGCCCCGCATCGCCATCGTCGGCCGCCCAAATGTGGGTAAGTCGTCTATGACTAATGCCCTCCTTGGTCAGGAGCGTAACATCGTAACCAGCGTGGCTGGTACTACGCGCGATTCGATTCATACGCGCTATAACATGTATGGCATGGACTTCTACCTTATCGACACTGCTGGTATGCGTAAGAAGGGTAAGGTTACTGAAGACCTCGAGTTCTACTCTGTGATGCGCTCAATACGTGCCATCGAGAACTCGGATGTATGTGTCCTCATGCTCGATGCCGAGCAGGGCATTGAGTCGCAGGATCTCAACATTCATAACCTCATCGTGCGCAACCGTAAGGGCTGTGTCATTGTGGTGAATAAGTGGGACTTGGTAGAGAAGGATAGCAATACCATGAAGGTGTGGCGCGAGTTCCTCGAGAAGAAGCTCGCACCCTTTAGCGACATACCCATCATCTTCACCTCGGTAATCAACAAGCAGCGTATTCTCGATGTGTTGCAGGCCGCCATCCGCGTCTATCAGTCGCGTAAGCGCCGCATCTCTACGTCGGAACTCAACGACTTCTTCCTCCCTCTTATCGAGAACTATCCCCCTGCAGCTACGAAGGGTAAGTATATCAAGATTAAGTATGTTACGCAGCTGCCTACGCCTACGCCACAGTTTGCCTTCTTCGTAAACCTGCCCCAGTATATCAAGGAGTCATACCGTCGCTTCCTTGAGAACAAGCTACGTGAGGAGTGGGATTTTTCGGGTGTGCCGATTCAAATATACTTCCGCCAGACGTAATTTCTTGTGATAAGGGGTCTACTTCGGTACATCCCTAAAAGTTCTACCCCTCGGGCTGTACGTTTTGTATTATCCCGAGGGGTATCCTTTTGTGATGCACCAAATTAGATCCCTTCTAACAAGAAATTAGTATCGCAGTGCTCCTCTTCCTCTCTGTCGTGTTGAGCGAAACGAAGTGAAGTGAAGTCGAAACATCTCGGCGCACATCTGATGTGAAACTAATTTCTCGTGTCAGCATAAAAATGAGTCTCTATGAGTTCCTTATGTCAGCATCAATCGACATAGTAACCCATATTAACTCATATTAACTCATCATCCCTGCGGTCGCTGCCTTGCTATATCGCAAACAGATTACCCGTATACTGCACGCTATTATAGAATGGTGAGGAGAGGGTCAATAGGGCGCCTCCGTAGCGTGAGTATATCTCCAAGGAGAAGGTGTAGTCGGTAGATGAAAACATCGTCGAGCGGAAGGTTACATGCCAGCCGTCGTTGGTCTGCTCGGCGGTATATCCCTCGACACTCGGTAGCACGTAGTTGAAGACTACGGGGTAGTAGGGTGGCGTATAGCCCTTTAGAAAAGGTAGGCACACATCCACCGCGTCGCTCCATACGATAATCTCGTATTCGGGATTCATAAGGTTGCGCATCATGCCCGCGGGGAGTTGTTGCATGGTCTGTGGCACGAAGCGATAGTTGTGTGACAAGACCAACGAGTCGACAAAGTGCTCATACTTAGCAAGGCGCTCGGCACGTCGTTGCTGGCGTGCCTCCTGCTGTGCTGTGCGTGTGGCGCTCTTAGTAGCCTTGGCGTCGCTCTGTGCCTCGATGCTTATGGTTATGCCCACGATGAGCACAACGATAATGGAGAATGTTGTAATAGTAGATCGTCTCATAGTCGTAAAATTTATACGACCATGAGACGATCAAACTCTATACCAAAGAGGCTGTCTACCTCTTCACGAATCTATCTACCACGGCGGCACAGGCGGCATCACCCGTGATGTTGAGTGTCGTACGCACCATGTCGAAGATACGGTCGAGGGCGTAGAAGAGGGGTAGACCCTCCAAGGGTATGCCGGCGGCCACAAGCACGGCAGCAGCAAGGAGTGTTGGCCCTGGAACGCCTGCCTGGCCGATAGCTCCAAGGGCGCAGACGATGGTTATAGATACGTAGTCAGCCATTGAGAGGTCTATGCCGTAGAACTGCGCGAAGAAGATGGCGAGCAACGCATAGTATATCGCATTACCCGACATGTTGATTGTAGCGCCTAACGGCAGCACGAAGCCCGATGTCTGCTTCGATATGCCCATCTCGTCGCACGCCTCCATATTTACGGGTAGCGTGGCGAGTGACGAGGCCGTTGAGAACGACACCACCTGTGGCTTAATCATGGCACGGAAATACTTGCCAAGGGGTACTCGTGAGAAGAGGGCGATGGTAAGCGGGTAGAGACCCAAGCCTATGATAGCCACGGCGATAAGGTCTACCCACAATACGTTAGCCACCTGTATGAGGATGTTGAAGCCGAAGGTGCCCGTAGCATCAGCAATCAGTCCAAAGACGCCGAAGGGGGCTACGAGCATAACCTTGCCGATGCACCAAATAAGGGCGTCGAGGATGGTGTTAAGGCCACTGGTTATCCTCTGGCGCTTCTCTGCTGCCAGCGACGATATGCCAAAGCCGAGGAATAGGCCGAAGATGATGATTTGCAGAATGTCACCCTTAGCTAATGCCTCCACAGGGTTGGCGGGAATCATGCTTATGACCGTATCCCAGAAGCCCATGGCGGCGGGAGCACCAGATGTAGCCTCCACGCTCTCGGCGGCCGAGGCTAACGATATCACGGCATTGTGGTCTACAGATGCAGCAGGTTGGAATATCTCGCCGAGGACGATGCTCACGACTATGGCGATGATGGTCGTTACGATCATATATCCGATACTCAAGCCTCCGATAAGTCCTGCCGACTTAGTCTCGCCTAAGGCCGATGCGCCGCTAACGATAGAGACCAGCACCAAGGGTACGACGAGCATCTTGATAAGTTGGATAAAGAGATCTCCCAGGGGCTTAAACATCGATGCCTCGGGGCCCATGAACACTCCGACGACAATACCTATGACCATCGCCACGATGATCCAAAGGCCTAAGTTCTTTAATAACTTTTTCATTGCTTCATAGTTTTATTTTACAAAGGTAGCACTTTTAGTCAAAAGAGCAATTTTATACAGCAAAAATTGAACTGATGAAACGAATCTCGCAAAATTGTTGTATCTTTGGGAAAAGTTATCACTATGAAGAAGATTGTTGTATTTACAGGTGCGGGTGTCAGTGCCGATAGCGGCATCGCCACATTTCGCGACTCGGATGGCCTCTGGGCAAATTATCGTATCGAGGAGGTGTGTACGCCTGAGGCGCTCAGAAATAACCGTGCTAAGGTCGTTGAATTCTACAACTTGCGACGTAGGGAGTCGCTCACAAAGAAGCCTAATGTGGGACACTATGCTATAGCCTCGATGGAGGAGTGGGCGGATGTCGTTGTCATCACCCAGAATGTAGATAACCTCCACGAGCAGGCTGGCTCTACGCGCGTTGTGCATCTGCATGGCGAGCTTATGAAGCTACGCTCCGAGCGCAACCCTAACCTTATCTACCCGATTGAGGGGTGGGAGCAGAGCATGGATGCTACGGCCGAGGATGGGGCACTACTACGACCACATATCGTCTTCTTTGGCGAGTCGGTGCCTATGTTCGAGTCAGCATGCTCCATCGTCGCCGAGGCCGACATCCTTATCGTCGTGGGCACTTCGTTGGCGGTATACCCCGCAGCCTCGTTGGTCTACTACGTACGCGACCGCCAGGTGCCTATATACCTCGTCGACCCAGGTAATCCCGATACGGCAATGATACGTAACCCACTGACACACGTCAAGGAGCGCGGAGCTATAGGTGTGCCACAACTCGTTGAACAACTGAAGAATGAGCTTGCGAAGTAGGGTGGCGGAGCGTGCTGCGAGTCTCTACGACTATTGTCGCAGGGAGGGCTATAATACACATATTGCCCTCCTTGTTGACTTGTCGCGTCACTCGGGGCGACGACGCTTTGTGGTATGGGACTTCGAGCGTGGCGTACCTATATTTATGTGCCCCGTGAGCCATGGCAGTGGCTCGGAGAGGTCGCACCAACGCTCGGCCTATGCTTGCACCTCTAACGACGATGGCTCGCATCTGTCGTCCGTGGGTCGCGCCCTTGTTGCCGAGCGCTATGAGGGTAGCTATGGTGTTGCATATAGATTGGATGGCTTAGATGCTACGAATAGCAACCTGCGCTCACGTTGTGTTGTTCTCCACGGATGGGAGCATACGACCTCACGCCCTATATGGCCGCTCGCAACGGTGGGTAGCTTCGGCTGCCCCGTGCTTTCACGTAGGATGATGGCTGCGGTGGACGAACTCCTAAAAGCGGAGAGTCGCGTGGTTATCGAACTATTTTAGTTGCATATAAGAAATATATTTCCTATCTTCGTACCGATTTAATATCCTAAATATTTGAGATTATGAAGAGATTTGTTGCATTGCTAATGTCACTCGTAGTTGTGGCTATGCTTACTGGATGTAGTGTTACGTCCAACCATACGAAGAATGTTAACCTCACACAGACAAATGTCGTGTTGCAGAAGGATAACTTTAAAATTGTTAGGACCGTATCGTCGGAGGTGTCATCAACCTATGTCTTTGGTATTGGTGGCTTGAGTAAGAGCGCATTGCGCGATAATGCCATTGCCGACCTTACGGAGAAGGCCGACCTTAAGGGTTCACAAGCGCTTATAAATGTGACGGTTAAGTCGGATACACAGATTGTCCTATTTTGGACAAAGACAACCTTCCGCGCCTATGGTACTGTTATAGAGTTTGACTAAGAGGCTTTGGTAATATAAATGGGGGTGACTAAAATGTACTGACCCCAAAAAGTTGGACGGATTATTAAAAAGATTTTACTGGTAAAGAGTTCGGTATTGCACCGGACTCTTTCCGTTTAATTTTAGTTTGATACGGTCGTTATTATAGTAGTTAATATACTTTCGTAGTTCTCG
>JAFUPR010000033.1 GCA_017481145.1 Alistipes sp.
ATGGGCACAGCCACATACACAACACCGAGGATGGTGCTTGCCACATTACGCAGAGGGTGTTCGCGCGCGGCGAAGAGCTCAACAGCGAAGATAAGGAAGAGCAGTGCGACAACGAGCGCCGCGAAGCAGAGCGCCACAAAGGCGACAGCGGCCATGCCCTCAAGCTGCATCACGGCAAGGAGCGTCGTGGCAAAGAGTGCAAGACCTGTGGCCAAGCCCAGCATCTTACGCGGACGGCACTCAGCAGCCTCGGCAATCTTGTAGAACTCCCACATGCCGATGGTGGTAATCACAAAGAGTAACGCCCAGAAGCTATGAAAGCTCAACGAGGCACCCAGCACCACGGCCAGGAGCACAGCGCCACTAAGCGTGCGCACAATAAAGTTCTTCAGCTTATCACTCATCCTCTACTCCGTTATTTCGTTATCATTATTCTCGGCCTCAGCGCCATCATCCGTAGCCTCCACCACGGTGGCACTCTTCAAAGACTCCTTATCTATCTGCTGGGCACTCTTGCCAAGTACCACCTCGACATCCTCCGCAAAGATGGTCTCCTTCACGAGGAGCACCTCGGCTAAGCGCTCGATATTCTCCCTCTCGGCCTCGACAATATCGCGAGCCAACATCACTGCCTCGTCAACAAGGCGGCGCACCTCGTCGTCGATAAGCTCTGCCGTGCGCTCCGAGAAGGGCTTGGTAAACATGTCGCGCTGACCCGTAGCGTCGTAGAAGCTTATGTTACCCACCTTGGGGCTCATGCCGTAGTAGGCAACCATGGCGTATGCCATCTTCGACGTGCGCTCGAGGTCGTTGATAGCCCCCGTGCTCGTGATACCCAGGAGCTGCTGCTCGGCAACACGTCCAGCCACCAACCCCGCCATCTTGTGTACGAAGTGCTCGACATTATGGTTAACCCTCTCCTCGGGCAGATACCATGTAGCTCCGAGCGAGCGACCGCGCGGGATGATGGTAATCTTAAGCATTGGGTCGCAGTTCTTCAGGCGCCACATAACCGTAGCATGACCTATCTCGTGTATTGCCGTAGCTCGGCGCTCGGCAGGTGTCATAGGCATATTGCGGCGCTCGAGGCCACCGACAATACGGTCGATAGCAGCGAGGAAGTCGCTCTGCTCCACGACATTATGGTTGTTGCGCGCAGCTATTAGTGCTGCCTCGTTACATACGTTGGCGATGTCGGCACCCGCGAAGCCAGGCGTCTGCTTAGCCAAGAACTCCCTATCGAGCTTATCGTCGAGCTTAATCTTGTGCAGGTGTACGTCGAAGATAGCCTTACGCTCCTTGACGTCGGGGAGTCCCACCTCTATCTGGCGGTCGAAGCGACCAGCACGCATGAGTGCCTTGTCGAGGATGTCGACGCGGTTTGTAGCCGCGAGGACTATGACGCCCGCATTTGTCTGGAAGCCATCCATCTCCGTGAGCAGCTGGTTGAGCGTATTCTCCCTCTCGTCGTTACCCGAGAATCCCGAGTTCTTGCCACGGGCACGGCCTATGGCGTCAATCTCGTCGATGAAGACGATGCAGGGTGCCACCTTCTTAGCCTGCTCGAAGAGGTCGCGAACACGCGAGGCTCCCACGCCCACGAACATCTCGACGAAGTCGGAGCCCGAAATAGAGAGGAAGGGCACATTGGCCTCGCCAGCAACAGCCTTGGCCAGCAGCGTCTTACCCGTTCCTGGAGGGCCTGCCAAGAGCGCGCCCTTGGGTATCTTAGCGCCCAACGCCTTATATGTGTCGGCATGCTTGAGGAAGTCGACAATCTCCATAATCTCTATCTTAGCCTCCTCCAAGCCCGCAACATCCTTGAACGTCACTCGCTCCTTGGCATTCTTGTCCGACATCTGAGCACGCGCCTTGCCTACGTTCATGAGGCCACCGCCCCCAGCGCCAGCATTGCGCGTCATCGAGCGCATGATGAATATCCACACCACGATGATAAGTATCCAGGGTAGGAACTCGAAGATGTAATCCATCCACCCCTTTTCGGTGCGGTCGTACTTGACAACCACGGGCTTAGCGTCGACACCCGCAGCCTCAGCGCGTGCCTCGGCCTCAGCGAGACGCGTGGCGAAATACTGCACATCACCACCAGTGTTGAACACCACCTGAGCACCCGTCGTAGGCAGCTGCTTGAAGCGCTCGTCATCCTTGAGCGTCTCTGCCGCCTCCGTCGTAAGGTAGAGACTCGCCTGCTCCTTATCCTTAACCTCGATACGCTCGACAAGACCGCGCTCGACAAGCTCATCGACCATATTCCAGTCGCCATCCACAGGGCGCGCATCGGCGCCGCCAAACATCGAGTAACCGATGATTACAATCGCAACAAAAGCCCAAAACCACATGAAGTTAAAGCGTGGTTGCATCGTGGGCTGCTTCACATTGTTAGCCATAAAAACTCTCTCCTAAATCTTACTCTCCAAACTCGTAGCGCTTCATCGGAGCGTCAGCCCACAGCTCCTCCAGGCGGTAGAAGTCGCGCAACTCCGTCTGGAAGATGTGAACGATGACATCCGTATAGTCCATAGCCACCCAAAAGGCATTCTGCCTGCCCTCAACACGCACGGGCCACTCGCCCATCACCTCAAAGACCTTCTCCTCGACACTCTGAGAGATAGCATCTACCTGTGTCGTAGAGTCGGCATGACATACAACAAAGTGCGAACAGATGACACCATCAAAGCCCGAAAGGTCGAGCGACACGATACCCTGCGCTTTCTTGTCGTCCATAGCCTCAACTATCGCGTTAATCAACTTCTCCAAATTCTCCATAGTAACTACTTTTATTTCAACTATTTGTACTTCACTAACAACATGCGCGACGCCAAACCTACAAGTTTTAATACACACGCGCGCACATTAATTCTTGCAAATATAAGCAAAAAACATGAAATACGCAAGAGCGCAAGGCGAAAAATGGCGAAAGAGAACAAAGGAGAAGGCAATTAGTAGTGAGTAATGAGTAGTGAGTAATGGTTGTGTTCCGATGGAGCGCCAGCCTGCGGCTGGGGGGGGCAGAGCCCGCAGAGACCACAGAGACGGTAGAGACCACGGAGAAGTCGCGGACAACAGAAAAACATGGTAACCCATAGAAACTCATAGAAACTCATTTTTTTGATGGGTCATAGAAACCCATTAATTTTATAGTCCCTGCCACCCCTGCAGTCAAAACCTCAGCAGTAACAGTAGTAACAGCAGTAACACTCCCTGTTACCCTGTTACTTTTGTTACTCCTGTTACCACGACCATAAATGTTCAATTTCTAAAAAGTTTAGAATGATAACAGGGTTAAAAGATTGTATATTTGCAACGTGTGATATTTTTGAAATATCACAAACGTGTAATAACATACAACACTTAACATCTTAAATATTAATATTATGCTTAACAAACATTTAACCAGTGGGATACGCAGGAATATCACAAATCAGCCCCTACCACAAGAGTTTAGTGATTTGACTGGTAAAGCCTTAGAAAAGGCCATCAAGGCGTGGGAGTATGACCTCACGGAGGAGCGCGTACAGCCCTATCTTATCGACATGACCAAGGAGCTACCCGAGATAAAACCACTAATAAGTATAGATAATAGTTGTGTATGCTCAGTGGGTAATATCTCGGCCATCTGTGGCGAGGCCAAGAGCAAAAAGACATTCTTGACCTCTGCCCTCGTCGCCTCGGCCATGGCCATGCCCTTTAGGGGTATAAATAACTTTAGTAATGTAGATAAATGCGCGGATATCAACGTCTTGTGGGTTGATACCGAGCAGGGCGAGCGCCATGTGCGCAGGGTTGTGGAGCGCATCAGCGAGATGACGGGTGCTAAGCTTGGCGGTGCAGTCTCGGAGCCACGCCTCACAACCTTAGCACTCAGAGAGTTATCTCCACATGAGCGCAAGGCTATGATGCTCGATGCCATGAGCCTCATGCACTACGACATAGTTGTCATCGACGGCATTGCCGACCTGCAGCGCAACACTAACGACCTCGAGGAGAGCGATGCCTTAGTGTCAGAACTTATGGCCTTAAGTTCTAAGTGTGAGACACATATAATATGTGTGCTGCACACCAACCCTGGTAGCGACAAGGCTCGTGGTCACCTCGGCTCGTCACTCCAGCGCAAGGCCGAGACGGTGCTCTTCGTACATCGTTCGGGTGAGGCCTCTATTGTCGAGCCTCAGTTCTGCCGTAACGAGCCATTCGAGCGCTTCGCCTTTAAGATTAACGAGGAGGGCATCCCCGAGCTATGCCCCCTGCCGTCGGAGCCTATGACGACAGCCTCACGCCCTGAGGTTGTTGCCATCTTGGAGGATTATTACGGAGGTGTTATTGAGCGTAATACGCTCGTTAATAAGATTATGGAGCTAAACGGCGTGAGTTCCAAGGCTGCGCAGATGACAATCAAGCGCGGCATCGATAGAGGACATATAATGCTCGATGGCAATAGAGTTGTGGTCTGTGGTAACAATAGTAACAAAAGTAACAGGGTAACAGGGGGCGTTACCCCTGTTACTCCTGTTACTCCTGTTACTCCTGTTACTCCCGAAGTTTCGGCCACAGAGACCACAGAGGCCGCAGAGACCGCAGAGACGTCGCGGACAATAGACTTTATCAATCATAGACTCCTTGGTCATTCTGAACGAAGTGAAGAATCTGTCCGTGACCTCGCTACCGACCCTGCTGCTCCTGCTACCCCCGCTGCTCCTGTGCCACCCGCCCCACAGAGCGAGATGCCCTTTGCGCCGAGCTACAAGCAGAGCATGGCAGCATGGGATGATGACAACGACGCGCCATTTTAGCAGGCGCTATATCTTCTCCTGATTGACGCACTTGAGCACCGTCTTACGTAGCACCTCGACGATAGACTGCTTCACGTATGTGCGGCTCACGGCGAGGGCTACGCGGCGCGAGGTGGCACCCTTGGCTATGGTCTTCACGCGGTTGCGGCGCGAGAGCGGTATAAACTCGAGCGCCATCTCGGGAATGACGGTCATACACGAGGTGCAGTCGACCATACGCATGAGCGTGTCGAGCGAGCCCGACTCGAAGTAGAAGTGCGACGGTATGTCGTTCGCCGCCTGGCATAGCTCGAATATCTGGTCGCGCATGCAGTTACCTCGGCTAAGGAGTATAAGGTCTTTGAAATCAATATCTTCGATACGTATATTCGAGCGCTCGAAGAGGGGGTGCGAGGGCGACACATAGGCGTAGAAATGGTCGCTGAAGAGGTCGTGCTCGCTGATACCCTCCCCGCATGTTCCGCTGGCCACGAGGGCTGCAGCTATACGGTCGCGCTTGAGCGCGTCGATGACGTCGGCAGTGACCATCTCGTGAATCTCGAGCTCCACCTTGGG
>JAFUPR010000034.1 GCA_017481145.1 Alistipes sp.
CGAGAACTACGAAAGTATATTAACTACTATAATAACGACCGTATCAAACTAAAATTAAACGGAAAGAGTCCGGTGCAATACCGAACTCTTTACCAGTAAAATCTTTTTAATAATCCGTCCAACTTTTTGGGGTCAGTACATCACTTTGAAGTCATCCCCTTTTTTGTGCATATAGTGATGCTCGATTTCGGGTATGTAAGTGTACAACGAGTGGCGTGTATGATTGGTCGTGACAGCCTAAGTTGTACATGTAGTCGCGCAGTTCGGAGCGTGTGGCGAGGCGTGCGTAGTGATAGTCGTTGGGTAGTGGGTGCCACTTGTCGAAGTTGCGCAGGTCGTGTGTGCTGCACTCCAGGTGTACGGTGTTGCGTTCGGTTCTATCGTATATACCCCATAAGCTCTCTTCTGCGGGACACTCTATGTCGGATGGGTGAAAGAGGTATAGCTCGCCTATGGCGAATGATCTTTTGTGTTTCTTGAGGTTGATGTTCGGGCTTTTTAGATATCGTTTCATGTTGCGCAGGGGTTAATGGTCAAATAAAAATCTCTAAACAATGCGCGAACCCTAATATGTGTATAAATTTGATTCAGCCTAGAACCAATAGGAAAACGACAAACTATACAGCAAATTAGGAGTCGCACATCGCAGCACGTCCCAACTGCCTATCTGTCGTTTTTTTTTGTTATCTTGGTTCTTTCTGAATCGACAAGCAGTAAATGACTACTCTTTCTTAGTCACTTCTATTTCGGGGAAGCCCTATAATTAAGCACCTATAAGCCTATTATAGGTCATGTTTGGTAATATTCTTTGTTTAGTTGGGGGCTATCTTTCTGTTTGTAGTATTATTTATGATTTATAGTGAATAAACAAAGGTGGGGCTCTTGTCACCCCACCTTTGGGGTTGTTTTACAATGTGCTAATTGTGCGCTATAGGTTATGCTTTTAATAGTGCTAATTAAGGTCATTAGCGTAGAATTCCTCGCGAAGTAGTAAGTACTCCTCTTTGCTCTTATCATAGCCAGTGAGGTATGTGTCTCTACCCTCGGCAAACTCGAAAAGATATAGCTCTGTAGGGTATCTTTCTGGGCTGTCATTACCCTCTGATATTACCATAGAGTAGATGAGGCCTTCAAGTACGGCGCGTGCGCCATCAAAGTATAGCACTTTAGCTTCATACTTGCCATCAGCTCCAGTGTATATGACGTTATTCTCTACTACCCACGTGGACTTCGTGTGGTAACCCTTTATTCCTAATCCTTCGAGATATATGCCAAAGTCAATATCGCTATCATCGGTACTATATCGACAGTATATATCACCCTCAGTATTTAGACATAGTGTGCGACACATGACGCCACCATCCCATTCGCCAGCCCACGACCAATAATCGGGCTCTGCACCGTCAGGATAGTCTACATAGATAAAACGCTGCTTACAGCTAAATAGCTCGGATGTGAGCATATCTACGAATTCATCTATATCAACATCACCCTCCTGCTCGGCTATGAGCGACAAGACCTCGTCCATCTTTTCGCGTGCTTGATCATCCTTTGGTAGTTGAGCTCCCTTGTACGTTTCCACATCGGGCTGTTGTGGTTGCTCGGGCTGCTGTGGCTGCTCAGGCTGTTGCTGCTCGTTGTTTTGATTCTCGGTGCTTGGCTTTTCGCATGCTGCAAACATCATCAACGGTATGATGAAAGCACTAAAAAATAATCTTCTCATGTACGTAAAATTTTATGTTAGTATAATTCTATATCACAAAGATACTTATTATTTTCTAAATATCGTCAAGATGTAGAGAAAAATGTGCCTTCATGATGTGTGAGTGATAGATTATTTATTTAGTTTAGTCTATATGTGATATATTTGACATCAATATCGTATACGTATGGGCGTACTACTGCGTTATCGTTCTCCTCCGCATAGTCGTGGTAATCATCTGATGATGCATCAAACGCGCCAGGCAGATAATAACCATCGCAAGTTCCGTTCCATCCAAAATTCACGTGTACTAAATCGAACTGGTGTTGTATATTATCCATCACACCAAACGATAATCCATCTCCGCTACCAGGATATTGTGACATGCCCATTCTATTATACTCGAGTCTTAACCAGCCATCCAATATAAATGAGTGTCCGACGGTTTCATTATCATCCTTGATTCGTGAAGCCCGAGCGTTTACAGGATAATTCCTAGCAACAATCATGTCAAACAGATCATTAGTGCTGATAGAATCAGTGCCTCCATATTCAATAGACGAAAGTCCAAGCATAGAGTATAGATTCGTAAGATTATACGTGCTGGCACTTGTTGCCGTGGCCGAATAATCTGCATTAAGATATTTACCCACAGCACGAACCAGTGATGCTATGTTCATTGATCCAGGAGTTATCTCATTATAATCGTACCTCAGTGTATCTCTATATATTGTTTTATTTAACATAAACCAATCCACGGGATATTCACTATCAATAGTCACAGATGGTTTGAAATTATGGTGGTAGCATAACGATGTTAGCACCTGGGCACCTGCGATGGGAACACATCCTGCAACACACTTGTTACCATTATCATCTAATGGAGAGTAGTAATTGTATGGACTCCCTTGTCCCCATTTTGTTGGAACTAGAGGCATACACTTGAGTATCAATACGGTGTCATGTCCTGTAGGTGTTGCTGGATTTGGATAGACTGGTAAAACTGGCAGTGTCAGCGAGTTGTTTACCATGGCGTATTGTATCTCTTGTGCTGGGGTAATATCGCTACCAGTGCGAGTATACTCCTCTCCGCCAACAAATTGTAGAAACTTCTCAGTAGAGAATGTGCCACTATCGCCAATCGCGATTACGGGCGGAAGCTGTTCATCTGCTGCCAATATTGCATAACCTTGATTATCTGCATAATTTACAATATATGCTAACGGTGTGTTCTTTACTCCCTCATTACCATTAGAACGTGTAGCTGCAACTGCGTTTAAGTCTGCGGACGTAAGTAAATCTACTTTGCTAATACGTCGAGTCTTTTTTGTCATGTTCTCAGTGTTGCTATATATAAAATTAGCGTTACTGATTGCGCTATCAAAAGATAGGGATGTTTCGAGATACTCAACACCATCTTGAGGTTTAAACTCAACAGGATTGTTTATCTTTTCGCTCTCCGTTATACACGAACTTAAAGCGATTGCCATTAATAAAAACATTATGTATGTAAACACATCTCTTCTCATAACACTAACGTTTTTAATGTTTTTACAAAGCTAGTAAAAAATATTTTATTTACAAATTTTAATCAAATAAAATGCTATTATTTTGTCGTATAGGCACTATAAATTGTATTCGCCACATAGAATAGTTGATTCATATTCAATCTCAACATAGTAGTATCCCGATGTGGTAGGAACATCTACGTATATTGACTGACAGCTACCCGAAGAGTATGCATCGTACTGCTCACCTGTATAGATATTAGTAACCGAAAGATTTACATCATCTACAGGAGCATAAAAATTAACATTGATCCTACCATCGTAGTAATAACATTCAACGGCAGGTGTTAAATCCCCAGTACGAGGTTGGATTTTGGGTGTTACGTCGCGCAAAATAACGTTAGTAATCTTCTTTTCTAATGCTGTTAGATCTTTTGAATCTACATTTGCAGCTAAGCAGAAAATTGCAAGAACAAGTAAAGTAATCTTTTTCATAATTCATTAGGGTTTGGTTTCGACTGCAAAGATAGTGTCTCTATTTGCAAAAACTATCATAACAGCGTGTTTATTCGCATCACACTCTCGTTGTGTAAGTGTCAGATATACAATAATATACGGATAGTGTGATATTCGAAAATATCACACTATCCATGCCCACTTATATAACCTATTGATAATCAGTAAAATACCCCCCCCCGACGAAATTGGCCATTGTGATAGAAAAAAAGCTGATTTATGGCATCTCTTCGAGGATAATCTGTGCGTTGGGTGTATTAAGTTTGAGAATCTTATTTCGCAAGCGATACTTGCGGGTAAGAATATTACCCGTTGTCTCACCTATAAATATACTTATGCTCTTAGCCGAGAAGCCTGCGTATATGTAGCATAGTAGTTTGATGTCGCGGTCGGATATATTCGGGATGTCGTTGCGCACCAGACATAAGACATTGCGCTTATATTTGTTTACAATATTCTCCAGCTCCTCAATCGACCTCTTATCGTTCGTAAATCTATTAATCTCTCGTCTTACCTGTTCGTATATACTATCCTTCTCGAGGCTGAAACCATGAGTTTCGTAGTATGTATTGCTCAGCTTATCCAGCAACTCATATTGTTTGTGGAATAATTCCGCAATTTGGTCGGACATCTCATGTAGGCGCGTGTTATCAACCTCAGCCCGAACAATAATCTCTGATAGTCGGTTGTCCTTTTCGTGTATTGCAGCTTGTAGCTCTGTAGCCAAATCTATGTACTTATTAATCTCCATATCCTTGGCTACTATACGATGTCTTATGTGCATTGCAACAACAACGACTATAAGCAATACAATTACAGACAATATTATATATACATGTCTGTCTCTTGCAAGACGATAGGCGTTGAACGCAGCCTGATTCCTAAAGTAATCTTTTTGTGCCGATACGATTGGTTGCTGTATCGCTTGTTGTACTTGTTCGTTTTGTAGTTTAATACCATTCTCAAAATAGTACAAGGCGTCATCTGTCTGTCCTAACTGTTTCATAATATTCGCAGATTGGAAGAAAAGAGATAGTGAATCTGTCTCGTCTATTGCACAATTCCATGCTGTCCGTAGGTATTTCTCTGCGTTAGTTATTTGATGTGTGTCTGAATAATAGCTTGCAATGGCGGCTAAGCACTTGGGAGATAATGACTTATCATTATATTGACTGTTCAATATGTCTACTATTAGTTTACAGCTGTCTATATTACCAGCATTATTATATAAAATTACTAGATTTTCATAGCATATTCTTTTGAGGTATTCATCCTCAAGGTTTGTTGCCATCTCAATTGCATGGTAAATATGCTGCTCAGCTAATTGAATTTCATCTTTATTCCAATGAGCTATACCTATGTTAAGTATAGAATAGGTCATATGAACTTGTAGCTTCGCATTAGAATAGTAATGATGTGCAGATTTATAGGCTTCTAAACATTTATCATAATCGTAATAGGTACGATAGATATTACCAATCTCTGTATATAGAAGGCCAGCCAAGTAGTTATCGTTCAGCTCGGCAATCATATCTTCAGCCTGAGTATAGGCAATGATGGCATGTGTGAAATCTCCGTTATTGGATAGCACGCGTCCATAGTAGAAGTACGAAAGGAATCTTTGTCGCACATCGTCGGAGTCTTCATAGTATTCCTTCGCCTCGCTGATTAGGGTTATGTCCGTCTCGTCGATATAGTTCTTATCCTGAGCTTGTGTGAGGAGTATGGCGTAGCGCGCCCTAACGCCCCGTGAGCATACGTCGTCGATGTCGATATCCCGTAGAATGACATACGACGAGTCGGGGCGCTCGGCCATAAGGCTCTCAGCCAAATCTAACCTCCTCTCCACCTCGGCTGTTGAGCAGCTGGTCAACGCAAGGAGTGGTAGTATGCTAATGGCTATGTACAGCAGACGCTTCATCCTTCTCTCAATTCTCTATTGCTCTTACTTTACGCGTATACGCTGGCCTATAGATATGCGGTCGATGTTGATGTCGGGGTTTAGCTCGGCGATCTTAGCCGAGGTGGTACCATGACGCTGAGCGATGCGACCCACAAGGTCGCCATCCTCGACGGTGTACCACACCTCGTCGCCCGTCGCCGCGGAAGGTGCGGGCGTAACAGTCGTTGGTGTAGCCTCGGGGCTTGTGGGGGTGGTGGTCGCACCATCACTAACCTTGATGCGCTGGCCTATAGATATGCGGTCGATGTCGATGTCGGGGTTTAGACGGCGTATCTCGGCCGTCGTCGTACCATACTGGCGAGCAATACGACCCACAAGGTCGCCATCAGCAACGGTGTGCCAGACGACATTGTCATCTTCATCAACCTTTGCGCTGTCATGAGCCTCGGTAGAGGGCGTCGCAGCCACCTCAGGAGAGCGTGTCTCCACGGGCTTTGGCTCGGCGGGTGTCATCTCCGATGATGTCGTGATGTAATCGGCGCGAAGGTCGGTGTCACCAGCCGTGATAGTCACCCTCATACCTACGTGTACCATGGGCTTAAGACTATCCAAGTCGTTGTTATGTAGGCGTATACATCCCTCTGTTGCACGCGTGCCTATGGATGCTGGGTCGTGCGTGCCATGGATGCCTATGCCCCTATGTGGCGGCGTCTTGAGGCGTATAAACCAGTTGCCGTAGCACCCCTCGATGACGCCCTTGCCATCGCCAAAGTCGTGTGTCCAGTGTGCTGCGGGGACAACCTCCTCGACGGTAAACTCACCCTCGGGGGTCTTCATGTCGCCTGGGCGCTCCTTGTTGCCGTCATTCTTGCCTGTGGCCACAGGGAAGCAACAGATGAGCGCCTTGTCGCTATCGTAGAGGCGCAGTGTCATCGTCTGCTTCGAGATTACTATATAGTCGGCCTTGGTGCTGTCGCCTATGGGCTCCTCGACGATGACCGTGGGTTGTGGCGACACCACAGCCACCTCTGTGGGTGCGGTGTCGTTCGTTGCCCTATTATTACCACATGCGGCAATCATAAGACCTGCCGCAACAATAGTTGTTAACTCTCTGAAAAGCATTGTGTATCTATGTGTGTGTATTACTCTGCGGTGTAGATGATGTCGTAGTTGCCCGAGCCGAGCATCTTCACGTTGAGTATCGAGCTGCCTGGCACGATACCTAAGATTCTGTACTCCTCATCCTCGGCGAAGAACTCGACGAAGGCCAAGAGCTCCACGTCGCAATCCTCGCGCTCGAGACCAAAGATAACGAGTGACTCGAGCTCCTCGCCCGTGTTGTCATCCTCGTATGTCCATACCTCCTCCACCTCGACGTCTATCTTCGGGCTTGTGGCCGTAGCACCAAGGGCATAGATAAGGTCTGTCGTGGCACGGCGCCACTTGCTCACGTCGAACTCCGCCCTGTCGTCATCCGAGGCGGTGATGTGGCGATCCATGATGCGGAAGAGCTTCTCGTTTATGAGGAATGATGTGCTCACATAACCCGTGAGGCCAGCACCTGAGGTTGCGGCACTCATATCGTCGAGCTCACCCGAGATATACTCTACCTTCGCCCAGTCACCATCGACAACCTCCACGATGCGTACCTTGCTGCCATAGCCGAGGCCGTTGAGCACCGTCGAGCGGCTGTCGGAAGCGGGATAGTTGCGTATGCGTAGCGAGGGGTGGGCAAATACTACGGCCGTCTTCTCGTTCTTGCCGATCGTAGCCTTGCGCCATGAGTGAGCGTTGCGACATAGCTCCACGGTGTTCACGGTATACTTGCCACGGTCGAGCATGCCTATGGTCTCGGCGTCGAAGAACTCGTTGAGGTCGTTCCACTTGCCGTAGTCGAAGGTCGTCATCGCACTATCTGAGGCTTCACTCTCCCTCTCCTCGTCGATGATGATGGTGGGAAGCTCGGGTGCCTCCTCCACAGTATCCGCCTCGCCCTTGCTGCTACCATTGGTGACATATAGATAGCCGCCACCAGCACCCAGCGCAGCTGCAATGAGGAGTGTGATGATCGACGTCAGCCACCAGTTGGTCTTACCCTTTATAGGCATGGGCTGTGTCGTAGCCCCACTGCTCTCTGATGTCGCAGGCTCGCTGTGGTTGTCGATATGCGTCATGTCGTCCTCGTGCATCTGGTTGCCACACTTTGGGCAGTAGATGATACCCTCCTCTACGGGCTCACCACAATATTTACAATTACGTGTCATGGTATCTCAATTATTTGTTTGATTAGATAATGTGTTGACTTTAGAAACTGTTTGAAGTTACTCCTCCCATCTGAGCACTACGCCCGTGCGCGAGGTGTTGTACATCTCGATGGTGTAGTACTCCGTGCCGTCGTCGGCCTTGTGCGTTGTGGTAAAGTGCTCGCCATCGATGTCGGCGCGGCCATGGCCACCAAAGCGCTCCTCGTCCGAGGAGAAGAGAACGCTATATTTGCCTGGCCAGGGCACGTTGAGACGATAGTTGGGAATAGAGGCTGTGGGATGCCAGTTGATGACAAAGAGTAGCCCCTTGTGTGAGTAGACCATCGTCTTGTTATGCTCGTCCATCATGTGGTTGTAGGGGTAGCCGTCGCCAAGGACACCGTACTCCTTGACAGCCTCAATCATAGCCTTGTCGAAGGCGGCAAGGAAGGAGTAGCGCAGGAAGCCATTCTCGGCCAGCGACCATTGACGGCGTGCATGCTTATACGACCAGCCGTTGCCCTCCCTCGGGAAGTCTATCCACTCGGGATGTCCAAACTCGTTACCCATAAAGTTGAGGTACGCCTCGCCACCCGTGGTGATGGTAAAGAGGCGTATGAGCTTATGTAGCGCCATGCCGAGGTAGATGACGAGGTTTTCGGATGCTCTATTCATCGCGAAGTACATCTCCTTATCCATAAGGCGGAAGGCGAGGGTCTTGTCACCCACCAGCGCCTGGTCGTGCGACTCTGCGTATGCCACCGTCTTGACCGACGGCAGACGGTTGGTCATCACCGACCACATCTCCCAGATGTTCCAGTCGTCGTCGCTTCGCTCCTTGAGTATCTTAATCCAGTAGTCGGGAATAGCCATGCCAAGACGATAGTCGAAGCCCATGCCTCCATCCTCGGGCTTCACGCACGAGCCAGGCATGCCGCTGACATCCTCAGCGATGGTTATGGCATCGGGGCGCAGGTCGTGGATGAGCTTATTGGCGAGCGTGAGGTAGACGATAGCATCACGGTTGACACCCTCGTCGAAGAAGCGCTCGCGGCAGTCGAACTCGACATATCCGTGGTGGTGGTAGAGCATCGACGTCACACCATCGAAACGATAGCCATCGAAGTGGAACTCCTCAATCCAGTACTTCACGTTAGATAGTAGGAAGTGCTCCACCTCGCGCTTGCCGTAGTCGAAGATCATCGAGTCCCAGTACTGCTGATAGCCCGCACCGCCCTCCTTAGAGGAGTGGTGCTTCGAGCCATCGAGCTCGTTGATGCCCTCGTCGAAGTTTTTGACATAGTGGGCATGCACTAAGTCCATGATTACGGCTATGCCAAGCTCGTGGGCACGGTCTACTAACGAGCGTAGCTCGTCGGCCGTGCCGAAGCGCGACGATGGGGCGAAGAAGCTCGACACGTGGTAGCCAAACGAACCGTAATATGGGTGCTCGGCTATGGCCATGAGCTGCACGGCGTTATATCCCGCCTCCTTGATGCGTGGCAGGATATTGTCGCGAAACTCTGCGTATGTGCCCACACCCTCGCGCTCCTCGGCCATGCCGACATGAGCCTCATATATGAGTAACTCGCCGACCTTCGGTGCGCGGAAGTTGTCGTGTTGCCATGCGTAGGGTCTATCTACGACGAATTGTGCCGTGTAGTTCTTCGTCTCCTCGTCCTGTACTACGCGCTTAGCGTAGGCGGGTATGCGGTCACGCCAGCCGTTATCTCCGTGGACGTGTATCTTGTACAACGAGCCGTCGGTGAGCCTCGAGCCATACATCGCATCGGGGAGGAATATACTCCACACACCCTCGCGGTTACGGTCTAAGCGTAGCTCGGTGCGCTGCCATGAGTTGAAGTCGCCAAAGATGTATACATCCTTAGCCTCTGGTAGCCACTCTCTGAACCACCAGCCGCGCATAGCTTCATCTCTCTGCCAGCCGTAGTAGCGGTGTCCATTGGCATAGTCGACAATCGAACCTGCAGCCCTCTCAATATTGGCTAAACGGTTGGTATACATATCATAACGACGTACTATCTCATCTTCGACAGGTAGCAGCCACTCATCGGCAGCAACCATAGCAAGTTTAGAATTTTGCTCTTTCATATTTTTTTTAGTTTATTTTTAGCAAAGATATAAAAAATCTTCGTATCTTTGCCCGTGGCGAAGTGTTATTTGAATAACAAAAACAATTTATATATTAACTAAAAATTTAACTTATGTTTAAAGGACATCCTAAAGGTCTGTATGCCTTAGCTCTTGCCAATACGGGTGAGCGTTTTGGTTATTACACGATGTTGGCGGTTTTCGCGCTCTTCCTTCGCGAGAACTTTGGTCTTGAGGCAGGTACTGCTGGTGCTATCTACTCTACCTTCCTCGGCTTGGTTTATTTCATGCCCTTGGTAGGTGGTATGCTTGCCGACAAGTTTGGTTTTGGTAAGATGGTAACCATCGGTATCTCGGTGATGTTTGCTGGTTACATGTTGCTGTCGTTCCCCTTGGGTGGCGACCTTATTGCAATGATTGCCATGATGGCGGCCTTGGTGCTTATCAGCGTGGGTACTGGTCTGTTCAAGGGTAACTTGCAGGTTATGGTTGGTAACCTCTACGACGATCCTAAGTATGCAGATAAGCGTGACTCTGGTTTCTCGCTATTCTATATGGCTATCAACGTAGGTTCGTTGTTCGCTCCTACCACTGCTGTTGGTATCAAGCAGTACGCTATGGATGCGTGGGGCATGTCGTCAAACGACGCTTACCACTTCTCGTTCATGGTTGCTTGTGCAGCGTTGATTCTCTCAATCCTTATCTACTACGCCTTCCGCTTCACGTTCCGTCATGTTGAGGGTGGCAAGAAGAAGGGTGAGGCTGCCGTTGTTGAGGATAACCTCACTCCCGAGCAGACTAAGCAGCGCATCGTGGCTCTCTGCCTTGTATTTGCCGTTGTTATCTTCTTCTGGATGGCCTTCCACCAGAATGGTTTGACGCTCACATACTTCGCTGACGAGTTCACTGCTACTACAGCCTTCGGCTTCGACACTATGTTGTTCGACGTATGGAACCTCGCCCTCGTTATCGTTGCTGTCTATGCAACCTTCTCTATCTTCCAGAGTGATAGCGCTAAGGGTAAGCTCCTGTCGGGTGTCTTGGCTTCAGCTGTTTTGGCATTCCTCGTTTACCGCGCTATGGGCGTTGAGGCTAATGCCGAGGTATCTGTTGCAGCACCTATCTTCCAGCAGTTCAACCCCTTCTATGTTGTTGCCTTGACACCCGTATCAATGGCTATCTTCGGCGCGTTGGCACGTAAGGGTAAGGAGCCTTCAGCTCCCCGTAAGATTGCCTACGGTATGTTGGTTGCAGCTATCGGCTTTGTGGTAATGGCTATTGGCTCTGACGGTCTCAATACGCCTAACGACCAGCAGCGTGCTATTGCCGTAGATAAGGCTGAGCAGTTCGCTAAGGAGTACTACGCTATTGCTCCTACAGCTAAGGCACTTGAGGGTATGAAGGATAACGCAGAGGTTAAGCCTGCTACCGACTTTATGGGTAAGCTTAATAAGTCGACTAAGCCCGTATTCTTCGATGTTTATAACGCAAGCGTTGTTATCCTTAATGCTACTGCTGCTCCTGTTGTGGAGGAGGCTCCCGTTGTTGAGGAGGTTGCTGTTGTTGAGGAGACTATTGAGGATGCAGTTGCTACCGAGGAGGTTGTTGCTGTTGAGGAGGCTCCCGTTGTTGAGGAGGTAGCTCCTGTGGCAGAGACTAACGAGGCTGTCTTGAAGGCTGAGGCTACATTGGCAGCTATCAAGGCTGACACTAAGACGGAGACTCGTACTTCGCCCTACTGGTTGATATTCACATACTTGATTCTCACCTTTGCTGAGCTCTTGCTCTCGCCCATGGGTATCTCATTCGTATCGAAGGTTGCACCTCCGAAGCTCAAGGGTCTTATGATGGGTGGCTGGTTTGTGGCTACAGCTATTGGTAACATGCTTGTTGCTGTTGGTGGTTTCCTCTGGGCAGGTCTTCCCTTGTGGTCGGTATGGACAGTGTTCGTCGTACTCTGCTTGCTCTCAGCACTCTTCATGTTTGTGATGATGAAGCGCTTGGAGAGCGTAACGAAGTAGTCGATACTCTCCCTATAACAATAATAGGCTGTTCCGCGGAACAGCCTATTATTGTTTTGTCTATAGCTTTGTAGCTAATATGTCTCAGCCTCTACGGGGAGGGATTGAGTCTCTTCAACTACTGGCTCTGAAAGAGGCTCTACGGTGGTTTCGATTACGGCATCGGTTGTAGGCTCGGGATGCGTAGGTGTGCTCTCGGCCGCAGTCTCGACCTTTTGGTTGAAGCACAACGAGGTATAGTTGCCGTAGTTGAGTACGGCAAAGGCCATGACGGCAATAATAGCGAGGGCGCATAATGTGCCCAAAAGTCTATTTATCATAATCCTCTTATTTTATCTTTCTTAGATTGGAGCGTAGTTCCTTGACGGCGCGCTGCATGGCGTCGTCGATAGCGTAGATGTTATAGTAGAAGCCTGCCTCGTCATCCAGCGCATTACGGCCGACGTATGCACGTATCTGTGCCTCGATAATCTTACGCGAGAGTCTTAAACCCTCATTGTCGCGCTCTACGCCATTACGCTCGGCATACTGCACAAAGTCGGCAATGAGATCCTCCGAGCTCAGCAACTTGTCAAGCTCGGCAAGTGAGCTGACGGCATCGAGCTCTTGGCGATGACGATCCGTAAAGTCCATGGTGTAGCGGTACAATACGTTGGTGTTCCATGCCTTATGGTAGTAGTCCGACATGCCGAGGGTATCGAGCGGTATGAATATGTCGGGCATGATGCCTCCACCGCCATAGACGGTACGCCCTGCGGGTGTCTTGAACTTCATCGTGTCGTCGAAGTGTATCGAGTCGGCCGAGAAGAACTCGCTATGGTTGTAGCGGTTGATGATATCCATGTGGTAGGATAGCTCGTCGCCACTAACGTAGGGCTTCTGTATCGAGCGTCCCGTGGGTGTATAGTAGCGTGCCACTGTGAGGCGTATTGCCGAGCCATCATTGAAGGGTATCTGAGTCTGCACTAAGCCCTTACCGAAGGTGCGGCGACCAAGGACAAGACCGCGGTCGTTATCCTGAATCGCTCCAGCCAATATCTCGCTCGACGAGGCACTAGTCTCGTCAACGAGGATGGCGAGCTCCACATCCTGATACCTACCACGTCCTGTGCTATACTCTTCGATACGCTGGCCATAGCGATCTTCGGTATATACTATAAGCTTTCCCGCGGGGAGAAATTCGTTGACCATGGGTATCACCTGGTCGAGGAAGCCACCACCATTGCCACGTAGGTCGATAATGACGCCCTGCATGCCCTCGGCTGCGAGCTTATCCAAGGCTCTACGTATCTCCTTGTACGAGGTGCGCGAGAACTGCGAGAGGCGTATGAAGCCTATCTTCGCCTCATTGTCGAGCATAAAGGCTGTCTCGACGCTATGAAGCTCGATGGCATCGCGTATCACCTCTATATCCACGAGGTTGTCTATGCGTGCCCTCTGCACCGAGAGTGTCACCTTTGTGCCACGAGGGCCACGCATCATACGCACCATGGAGTCTTGCGGAATATTCTGTCCCGCGACATTGCGCCCGTCGATGCGCATCACGCGGTCGCCAGCGCGTACACCCGCCTTATCCGAGGGACCCTGCGGTATGACGCTGAGCACGGTGATGGTGTCGGTCATAGCGTTAAACACTATGCCTATGCCGTCAAACTCGCCCTCGAGTGACTCGTTGACCTTGTCGAACATCTTGGCGGGGATATACTCCGAGTGGGGGTCGAGCTCAGAGAGGAGTGCGGGGATGGCCTTCTCATAGATGGTATCGAGGTCGATGGGGTCGACATAGCTGCTACGTATGGCCATTATCGTCTGCATCATCTTGTCGCTACCAGCCATATAGTGCTCCACGGCTGCCATCTCGCGCGCAAAGGCATCTATATCAGCCTCGCTACTCGACACGCGCCCCGACATCTGGTTGATGACGTCGTAGGTATGCTTGCGTTCCACACCACGCCCTATCGTTACGCCTATCCATACGGCTACACCAATCGAGGCTACTATGAGTAGCGTCGTCCATAATCCTGCTATCTGTCTCTTGTTCATACCGTATCAAACGCCCCAAGGTGTGAGATATTGCCCCTTATCACAACAAATTTACTTGTTCTTGAAGGTATAGGTTAGACCCACGCTGAGCATCGATGACACCTGAAGCTGATGCCACTCAGCCTTGTTGTAGTAGAGCTGGAAATATATCTGTGTAGAGATATACTTCGTGGCCTTGATGTCGATGGTGTTCTCCCAACGAATCGTAGGCACAACATGCTCGTACTTAGGATTATCCTCTGTAGGCTTGAACTTAGCCTTCGATGATATGTCGGTAATCCAGCCGTAGAATGAGTAGGCGGTGGTGCGGTAGCGTAGCCAGCCATTCTTACCCCATGTCTTGTCGAAATCGAGCTGTACAGAGAGACCGCCCTCATACTTCGAGCGACCAGTGGTTACGCCATAATCCTTATCGGTGCTTAGGTCGTGGCGATAGGTGGCGTTCATAGCTATCGGCGCGAGGTTAACCTTGAGGGGGAACTTCTCCGAGGGGAGCACGTAGGTGAAACCGAGAGAGGCGTCAAGGTAGCCAGGCGTCATAAAGTTAGATACGCGGCTGGCACCCTTCTGCTTGTCACCACGTGCAGCGTAGCCAGGGGCAAACTGTGTACGGAACTTGACGTTAGCACCGTATGTCCAGTTCTTGACCATCGCCCACTGAGGTGCTGTTGAGAGCACCACCTCGTCGACATTCTTGAACCATATACCGCGAGGATCGCCATCGCCGAGGTCGGTCTTCATATTGTTATAGCCGAACTTCGCAGATGCCGTATTTGTGAGGGTGAAACGACCCTTCTTGAAGGTATGCAAGAAGTTGATGTTGGCAAGGATGGTTATGGCATTATCGCCCGATGCCTGCCACGACTTGCTATAAGCCGTAAGCGAACCGTGGAGGTTTGCCGAGAAATCCACGAGGTTGCGCTCCTGGCGTACGGCGCGGCGCTCGGCACGATAGGTGGCCTCCGAGAAGTAGTCGGCCTCGACCTCCTTGCTCTTCATCTCATTGTCGAACTCGCGCTTATGCTCCGAGGTAGAGACCTCGTCGATAGACACTTGTGCGTAGGCATTGCCAGCAAGTGTCATAAGTGCCATGATGATAAGAATGGTAAATCTCTTCATAGTATCAATTGGATTATTATTGTTTGTTATACGCTAATAGATATTTACAATGCAAATATACAATTATTTTATTAAAATTTAGTTACCTTTGCCATCATAATGATGTAATTATTTACAGCGAAGCCTTATAATCCTTGCATCGTTCAGGTGGTGGGGGATATGACGTAGGTCGAGCATGTAACGTTGAACTATAAACGAGAATATACTATGAAATATATAGGAGCACATGTTAGCGCATCGGGAGGCTTGGAGAATGCCGTACGAAATGCTAAGGATATAGGGGCTACGGCCTTTGCACTCTTCACGAAGAATCAGCGTCAGTGGTTGGCACCCGCCCTCAGCGACGAGCAGGTCGAGCTATTCAAGCGGGCGATGGCAGAGGCTGGATATAGCGCTTCACAGGTATTACCCCACGACAGCTATCTCATAAACCTTGGCCATCCCGACAAGGAGGGCTTAGATAAGTCGCGCGAGTCGTTCTTCGAGGAGATGGCGCGCTGCGAGCGCCTCGGCCTCGACAGACTCAACTTCCATCCAGGGAGTCACCTTAAGCGTATCGACGAGCGTGGCTCGCTCGACCGCATCGCCGAGTCGATAAATATGGCATTAGAGCGCACCTCGGGAGTGACGGCCGTACTGGAGAATACCGCTGGTCAGGGTAGTAACCTCGGCTTTAGTTTCTACCACTTAGCTCATATTATCGAGCGCGTGGAGGACAAGAGTCGCGTGGGCGTATGCTTAGATACGTGTCACTCGTTTGCCGCAGGCTACGACCTGCGTACTGTAGCGGCGTGTGATGCCACCTTTGCGGAGTTTGATAGTGTTGTGGGCTTTAAGTATCTGCGAGGTATGCATCTGAATGATGCCATGCGTCCTTTGGGTAGTCGCATTGACCGTCACTCGCCCCTTGGCGATGGTGAGATAGGCTGGGAGTGCTTCCGCTATATACTGGCCGACCCACGCTTCGATAATATACCCCTTATTCTTGAGACCCCCGATGAGGCTCGCTGGGCAGAGGAGATTGCTAAGCTGAAAGTTTTTGCAAATCAGTAACTAACTAATATACAAGAGTATGAAGAGAGTAGTATGTATGGCCATTGCGCTTGTGATGTTTGTCGCAGCCGAGGCACAGGTGACAATCGAAAAACCCTATGCTGTGGGTGCCGATATATCGTGGCTACAGTCACAGGAGGATGATGGCACGGTGTTTAGTGATGGAGGTGTCGAGGGTGACGCCATGGAGATACTTCGTGATAACGGCTTTAACTACATACGTCTTCGTCTCTTTGTCAACCCGCGCTCTGAGCTCGGCTATTCGAGGCGCGAGGGTTACTGCGACTTGGAGCATACGTTGACGATGGCCAAGCGCATCAAGGATGCGGGCATGTACTTCCTGCTCGATTTCCACTACTCGGACAACTGGGCAGACCCACAGAAGCAGATTATGCCTCAGGCATGGCAGACATTCTCCTACGACGAGGTGTGTGCGGCCGTCTATGAGCATACTAAGGAGGTACTCGTAGCCCTCGAGTCGCAGGGTACAGCCCCCGATATGGTGCAGGTAGGTAACGAGGTGAGCAATGGTATGCTGTGGCCATACGGCTCTGTACGTCATTCGTTTGAGGGCCTTTGTGGCCTACTTAAGGAGGGTGTGCGCGCTGTGCGCGAGTATGCCCCTTCGGCTGAGGTGATGTTGCACGTAGCTCTCGGTGGTCAGGCCGAGGAGTCGGAGCGTTTCTTTGACGCCATGGCTGAATATGGTGTCGAGTATGACATTATAGGTCAGTCGTACTATCCCGAGTGGCATGGAACATTAGAGGAGCTTGAGGTTAACACTAACGCCCTAGTTCGTAAGTATAATAAGCCGCTTATTGTGGTGGAGTATCGCGACCACTACTTGGACATTGAGCGCATCGTAAGCTCGCTACCCGATGGCTTGGGTCGTGGCACGTTCATCTGGGAGGCCACCTCACCACACTGGGGTAAGCTCTTCGACGAGACGGGAGCTGCCACACCTGCCCTTGATGCGTATAATCGATAAAGGTGCAAAACTATGGGTTTTGTAGAACTACTGCTTATTGCTGTAGGTCTTGCCATGGATGCCTTTGCCGTAGCTATCGGCAAAGGCATTGCCGTAGGCAAGGTCTCTCAACGTCATGCCCTAAGTGCGGGTATATGGTTTGGAGGTTTTCAGGCTCTCATGCCGATTGTAGGCTACTGGCTTGGCCGTAGCTTCGCGGGCTTTGTGGAGAGTGTCGACCACTGGATAGCCTTTGGTCTCTTGGTGATTATCGGTATGAATATGATACGCGAGGCTATTGGCGATAAGGAGGATGGCGTAAACGGCGACTTCGGCCTAAAGACCATGTTCGTGATGGCCGTAGCAACGAGCATCGATGCCCTTGCTGTGGGTATATCGCTTGTATTCATCGGCGCCAACATCTGGACATCGGCCATCGTCATAGGCCTTGTCACACTTATTCTTTCCGCCTCGGGCGTCTATCTCGGCAGCCTCTTTGGCTCTCGCTTAGGCTCACGCTCAGGTATCCTTGGCGGTATAATACTTATCGCTATAGGTATCAAAATTCTCGTCGAGCACCTCGCGTAGTGGCTGAATAAAAGGGTTTTACGCAGCCACTCTATGCTATTACCTCTTTAATCCAGGATTTAATGTTGCATCCTGGTAGGGGTAGGGACAGTACATCTTCGAGTCATCCCACGTGCCTGTTACCTCAATCTTCTCGTTGCGGAAGATGCCAGGAGCAACCTCTATCATGGGGTTCTCCTTGCGGTACTCGAAGTGCTCCTTCATGCGGTACATTCGAAACATGTCGCGCGAGCGTGAGGCGAAGCCACACCAATAGTAGCCCGCAATCTCCCATCCATGCTCGTTGTATGCCGCCTCGGCGAGCTCCTCGGGGCTCATCGTCGTGGTGTAGAGGTTTGTCGTTGTACCATCGGCGCGGTTACGTACACGGTTAAGCACATCTATAGCCTTCTGTGTAACCTTGCCGGCACGACCTGTGGCCTCGGCATACCAACAATACACCTCCGAAAGGCGTATCACCTGTCCCGTCTTTTGACCAAACTGTGGCCCTGGAGCAGGGTTGGTGTAGTCGAACTCGGCAACGCCGCCAGCAGCCTCTGCTGTCTTCATAAATACGGGGGCTACAACCTCGCGCGAGGCGGGCTCGGTGTCGTACCACCAGTCGTGTAGTTCGCCATCCGAGAGCATAATCTTGGGGAAGTAGGTAGCCTCCTTACGCGGCCCCTCGGGGAACTCCTTCCAGAACTTTATCTCGCCATTCGTGTCACCCCAGCCCGACTGCTTCATGTCGAGGAGGAAGTCCGTGAGTGGCATCATCTGCGATGTGCGGTCGCGGTTATAGTAGATGCCGAGGATAATCTCGGGATTAGAGTGTGTGTACGCCTGCGAGTAGACGTCGGCGTAGTTATCTAGGAGACGATAGTAGTATGTGCCATTTTCGGCAAGGTCGATGACCTCCTCGGCCTTATTGGCAGCTAAGGTGTAGTACTCCGCACCCTTATTCAGAGGCCAGCCCGCCATGCACATGTAGATGTATGCCATCGTAGCCTTCACAGCACCGCGGCTCACGGCCACGTTCATGCCGTTAAGCCTCTGTGGTGTCTTGGTGTAGTTGTCGGGACACCCCTCCTCGGCGATACGTAGGTCACTGAGTATCATGGTGTATATATCCTCGATGCTCTTTAGTGGGGCGTTGTAGTCTATCTTCTCATCAACCATGACAGGTACCTCGCCCCATGTTGTTACGAGGTAGAAATAGGAGTAGGCGCGCCAGAAGTGAGCCTGAGCTATGGCCTCGGTAATCTCCTCCTTGCTAACGTCGGGAGTACGCGAGGCGTTGTTGATGATGAAGTTGGCGGCTTTGATAACCTTGTAACGCTGCTCCCAGAGGTTTATCATCCACGAGTTATTATCCGTGACGTTGTATTGGTCATGCTCTCTGAGTGGCTGCTTGTTACTCTGCGGGTGTGTCGATATGTCGTCACCCGAGAGGAAGTTGGTACCCACAAAATGGTTGGCATACTGCGAGGTGGCAACCACCGAGTAGAGGGCGTTGAGCGAGGCGGCGAGGTCGTCCTTGACGGTGAAGAACTCATCGCTCGAGAGTTTGCCCTTGGGATCCTCGTTGAGGAAGTCGGCACACGAGAATAGCAGTGTGCTGCATATTAGCGTATATATCAGTGTTCTACATTTCATAGCATCAACTCTTTAGAAGGTTAGTTTTACGCCGAAGGTAAAGGTGCGAGGTACGGGGTAGGCGCCATAGTCTAAGCCGTCATAGCTCGAGTATACTTCGGGATCCATGCCCTTATACTTGCTTATTGTTAGGACATCCTGAGCACTTAACGACAGCTGTATGTCTACAACGCGCGTTAGGTGGCGAGGTATGGTGTACGATATTGTCACGTTCTTAAGCTTGAGGAACGAGGCATCCTCCAACCAGAACGTAGAGTTTGCATAGCTCTTATTGTCGCTGTTGGTGATGCTCGGATATAGAGCCGTGCTCTTATCCTCGACATAGTCCCACCCGCGGAAGTAGGAGTCGCGGAGGGTGATAAAACGCGATACGCCGCTCATTGATGCCGTGGTGAAACGGCTGATATTCAGACGGTCGTAGTCGAAGGCGCCATTGAAGAATATGTTTACCGAGAGGTTGCGCCAGATGATGGTATTGTTCCATCCTACCATCCACTTTGGTGAGGCATTACCACGTATTACGAGGTCGGCAGAGGTGGGTGCTGTGGTGAGTGTGCCGTCGGCCTTGCGGTATACGTTGGCACCCTTCTCGTCGAACTTAACCCAGTCGTAGACGTAGAACGAGCCTACGGGATAGCCAGGCTTCATTATCTGCATGGGGCCTCCGAGGTCGCTATAGTTTGCCGTGAGCACAAAGTCATTACCTGCGAGGTCTACTACTTCGTTTTGGATGTACGTGACATTTGCCGATGTCTCCCACTTCACAGCGCGGTCGATAATGAAGGTGTTGACAGATAGCTCATAACCCTCATTCTTGAGCGCTCCCTGATTTACCCAATAATTACCACCGCCATTGTAGTGGGGCACCTGCTTCTGGAATAGTAGGTCGGATGTATCCTTGCGGAACCAGTCGAACGAAATGTTTATGCCTGCAAGCGAGAGGTCTAAGCCCACGTCTATCTGCGTGGTCTTCTCCCATGTCAGATCGGGTGTGGCGAAGGTGTTGCCCCAGTATCCTGTATAGTCGGTCGTCGTACCCCAGCCATAGGATGTCTTTGAGAGCATGCCGAGGGTACTATATGCCGAGATGCCCTCGTTACCCGTGACACCATAGCTGGCGCGCAACTTCAGCTGGTCGACAACATCCTGCCCCTGCATGAAGCTCTCGGCGGCGATGTCCCATGCTACGGCTGCCGAGGGGAAGTAACCCCAGCGGTGCTCCTTCTGGAACTTCGACGAGCCGTCAGCACGGAAGGCTGCCGTTATGAAGTAACGCTTGGCGTAGTCGTAGTTTAGGCGTACGATGCCCGACATCAGCGATGACTCGTTGTAGCTGTTCGACTGGCTGCGCGTAGCGGCGTTGCTCACATCCCAGTAGCCTACACTCTCGTTGCTTAGGCCTGTGCCACTTATGCTCATGGCGCTATTTACGGCGCTGTTAAGCTCCCATACGGCCGTTGCCGCAAGCGAATGACGACCAAACGTGCCGCTGTATGTTAGGTTGTTGGTGTTCTGCCAGTAACGGTGCAACGACGACGAGTTAGACATCGAGCTCTTTGCTCCAGGAGCTACCTTGCTCGACGAGAAGCTATACGATGGCGAGTGGTCGTAGTCGTAGCCCCCCTGTATGCCCAATGTGAGCCCTTTAGCTATGCGGAAGAGGAGCATCATGTTGGCGTTGAGGTTGTAGCTGTACGAGTCGCTATAGTTCTCCATCATCACACCATAGGGGTTGTTTCCCGTGCCTATGTTGTAGGGGTCGTTGTGGTATATGCCCGTCGTGGGATCCTTCATCTCCATCGTCGGCGAGAAGTTGAGCACGTGGAACCAGTTGGGTGCGCCATTCTTCTGGTGTATGACGGCACCGTTGAGTTTCGTCGATATTGTCAGCCACGGCTTCACGTCGGCGTCGATGTTGGCGCGTAGGCCGTAACGCATGTACTTCGACTTTATGGTCACGGCCTGCTGGTCGAGGATGTTGCCCGATACCATATAGCGTATCTTATCGCTACCACCCGTAGCACCGAGGTTGTAGTTCTGCGTGATACCCGTACGTGTTAGAAGGTCTACCCAGTCTATGCCCCTTTGCCCTGTGCGGTAGAGCTCAAGGTCGGCTGGAGATATTGTCTCCGAGCCCTTGATGTCGTTGAGCGCCAAGGCGTACTCGTAGGCGTTGAGCAGGTCGTAGTTCTTTCTAACCTCCGAGATGCCTATCTTAGTGTCGAAATATATGCGCGATGTACCCTTTTCGCCCGTACGTGTGGTTATGAGGATTACGCCATTAGCACCACGTGAACCATATACGGCTGTAGAGGAGGCATCCTTCAATATCTGCATCGAGGCTATATCCTGGGGGTTGACGCCATCAAGACCACTCGACGAGATTATGCCGTCTATAACGTACAGTGGGTCACTACTCTTGTTAATAGACGTAGTACCACGCACACGCACCTTGGCACTCGCACCTGGCATACCACTCGAGGTTGTCACCTCGACACCTGCGGTGCGGCCTTGCAGTACGTCTGCTACATTTTTGACGGGTTGGTCGTAGAAGCTACGTTCGCCGATGACCGATACCGAGCCTGTGAGGTCACTCTTCTTAAGCTCGCCATAGCCTACGATGACAACATCGCTCACGCGCTGTGATGCCTGATATATTGTTGTGGTATAGTCCGTCTGGTCGGCTGTGACCTTGAATGTAGCGTCGTTGTAGCCGAGGAACATGACGATGATTGCTGAGTCCTCGGGTACGGTAAGCTTGTATTCGCCCATCGAGTTTGTTGCCACGCCAATGGAGGGATGACCCTCGACGAGGATTGTGGCGCCAGGTATAGGCTCGCCCTCCTCGTCAATAATCGTTCCCGTTATCAACTTACTGGGTGTTTGTGCATATACGGGCGTTAGGCTCATGCAATAGACAGTCGCAAATAGCACTACTTGCATAGCCCTGATTACTATTGATCTAGTCATAAATAACAGCACTTTACATATATTTTACGCCCCAAATATATGTAAATTATCCTAAATATAGTTATTCCTATGCTGTTATTTCGCCGTTTTACCGCTGAAAGGGAAATTTTTAGGGGTGAACAGAGATGATATTTTTGAGCTTTTCGCCCAATGTCGAATTTTCCATTATGCCATTTATGCGCTCTGCGCCCGTGCCGTAGAGGTATATTGGCACCATCACACCCGAGTGTCCGTCTGTTGTCCAGCGATACTCTACGCCCTGCTCCGAGAGGTTGAAGTCGGCATTGTTGCTTACGATCGAGAGACCTCCTGTCTCATGGTCGGCAGTGACGACAACGAGAGTGCCAGGGTGTTCCTCGGCATACTCTACAGCCACCTCTATCGCCTCCATGAAGTCGTGCATCTCGCCCTGCTGTCCCTTGGCATCGTTGCCGTGGCCCATGCCATCTATAAGTGAGCCTTCGACCATGAGCACGAAGCCATCGTCGTCACCCTCAAGGTGGGCGAGAGCCTTGGCTGTGGCCTTGGCTAAGTAACCTTCGCGAGCCTCAATCTCCTTGTCGGCGAGGATGTAGAGCTGGCGCTCGGCATCATCCTCCGTGTCGAGGTCGGCGTGTAGCACAAAGCCACTATCGGCTATGGCTTTTATGGCCTCCTTGTGGTCGCCGTAGCACTCGTCGAAGAATGCCATGCCGCCACCTATGGCTATGTCGATATCGCTCTTAAGAAGCTGCTCTGCAATTGAGGTATATTCGTGGCGCGACCTCGCATGGGCATAGAATGCTGCGGGCGTGGCATGCTGAATATATGTGGTGACGACAAGGCCTGTTGCCTTGCCCTCGTGCGATGCCATATCCATGAGCGACTCTAAGGCTGTGCCGTCGGGAGTCATGCCGAGCATCGTGTTGTTCGTCTTAGTGCCCGTGGCGAGGGCTGTGCCCGAGGCGGCAGAGTCGGTCACACGGTTATCGAGCGAGTAGGTCTTTTGTAGGGCTATGTTCTCGGCGCGGTCGAAGATGGTGGTCTCGTAGAGGTTCTCGAGCTGCATCATCGATACCGAGGCTAAGCCCATGCCGTCGCCTATGAGATATATTATGTTCTTGACCTCCTGAGCACTGATGCTTGCTACTGAGGCTATGGTGGCTAAGAGGATAAGTAGAAGTCGTTTCATAGTGTTGCTGTTTAATGTGTCTTGCAAAATTAACTAAAATATCGTATCTTCGCAAGAAAATAACCAAATAGATTTGATTTGACAACGTTATGGCAGAGGTTCGTATTGCTGAGGATTGGAAAGAGATACTCCGTGAGGAGTTCACAAAGCCCTATTTCGATGAGTTGGTAGGCTTCGTCAAGGGCGAGTATGCCTCGGGTACGGTCTACCCCGAGGGTCGTAATATCTTTAGGGCCTTCGATAAGTGTCCGTTGGATAACCTTAAGGTTGTCATCATCGGCCAGGACCCCTACCATGGCCCAGGACAGGCTAATGGACTATGTTTCTCGGTGGGTGCAGGTGTGCCCTTCCCGCCGTCGCTACGAAACATCTTGCAGGAGGTACATGACGATGTGGGTACCCCAGTGCCCTTGTCGGGAGAGCTCGACCGCTGGGCGGAGCAGGGCGTACTGCTGCTCAATGCAGTGCTTACGGTGCGTGCTCATGAGGCTGCCTCGCATGCTGGCCGTGGTTGGGAGCGCTTCACCGATGCCGTTGTTAAGGCTGTCGCGGAGCGTAAGGAGGGTGTTGTCTATATGTTGTGGGGTAGCTATGCGCAGAAGAAGGGCTCTATTGCCGACCCGCGCTGCAACCTTATACTACGTGCCGTACACCCCTCGCCCCTCTCGGCCTACCGTGGCTTCTTCGGCTGTAAGCACTTCTCGCAAGCCAACGACTACCTTAAATCTATAGGCAAGGAGCCTATAGTCTGGTAATTCGCAGGACAATTAGTAATTACCTCGGTCGGCGGAATTCAGCAAGGATTATGCCCGTGGCCATCGCTACATTTAGCGACTCCGACGTGGGACTATCGGCAGGGTAGGGCGGAATATATAGGCGCTCGGTGAGCTCCGCGCGGCACTCCGTCGTTAGGCCGCGACCCTCATTCCCCATTACGATAACGCCATGTTCCGTAAGCCTCTTAGTATAAATGTTCTCGCCATCTAAGAGTGTGCCATAGATGGGCATGCCCGCGCGCTGAGCATCGCGTAGAAACGCTGCGAGGTTGTCGGTGTAGTGTACCCTAACGCGCAGTATCGCTCCCATTGTGGCCTGCACAACCTTGGGGTTGAAGCAGTCGGCGCACTCCGTCGAGCAGATGATGTCCTCGATGCCAAACCAGTCGGCAAGGCGTATTATAGTGCCCAGATTACCTGGGTTCTGCACACCATCAAGGGCCAATACAAGGTTTTCTTTTATTGAGGAGAGTTGTAGCTTATAATTAGGCTTTGCCACGACGGCTAACGTATCCGATGCCGTCTTAAGCTCCGAGATGCGCTCCATATCCTTATGCTCGATGCGCTCCACATCCGCGCCCACAAGGTCGTGGCGTGTGGTGTATATGCGGCGTATCGGGAACTCCGAGGCGCGAATCTCCTCGACGAGCTTAAGCCCCTCGGCAATAAAGAGCCCCTCGTCGTCGCGCGTGCGCTTATCCTTAAGTGCGCGTATGAGTTGTATCTCAGCCTTTGTCATCGTTGCTCCTCAATAGTGAAAACCTCGCCCTCCGTGGCAAGGTGTGTGTTTGAAAATATCGTGCGACACTCCTCTACGAGGGCGTCGTGATTCTTATATCGTGACGAGAAGTGACCGATAATAAGTCGTCCCGCCTCGGCCTTCACGGCTGCACGTGCCGCCTCGGTTGTGGTCGAGTGTCCACGACCCTTGGCCCACTGCTCCTCGCTCATGGCGTATGTCGCCTCGTGGTATAGGAGGTCAACACCCTTAACGCGCTCTGCCGCCTTGGCCGAGTAGGCCGTGTCGGAGAGGTAGGCGTAGGAGCGTGCCTCGTAGGGACGATAGGTAATTTCAGCGTTCGGCACTATGCGCCCATCCTCTAAATAGATGTCCTCGCCACGCTTGGCCGCGACAATCTGGGCTATGGATAGACCATAGTGCTCGATCTTCCACTTGTCGACGTTTAGGCCTGGCTGCTTCTCGCGGAAGTGGTAGCCCGCCGTGGGCACACGGTGGCGTAGAGGTACTGACCACACCTCTAAGGTGCTATTCTCCATGATTATGCGGTGCTCCGTGGTGCGCACCTCATGCCACTTGACCTCGTATGGTAGCTCGCTGTCGAAGTAGCGTAGGTGGTAGTCTAATATCTCGCCAAAGGGGGCTGGAGCGTAGACATCCAGGGGTGTGCGCTTGCCCATAAGGCCGAGAGTAGATATCAGCGGGAAGAGACCAAAGCAGTGGTCGCCATGGAGGTGAGAGATGAAGACAGCCCTAAGGCGCAGCGGGTTGATGCCGCGCCTTATGAGCTGCTGTTGTACACCCTCGCCCGCATCGACAAGGTAGTATTGCTCGTTGAGGTTTACGACCTGTGCCGAGGGGTGGTGTGTGGGGGTGGGCTTAGCAGATGCGTTACCGAGTATCGTTACGCTGAAAGCCATCGCCCGCCGTTACTGAGCAAGCAACCAACGCTCGCAGTCGAGGGCAGCGATACAGCCCGAGCCTGCAGCCGTGATAGCCTGACGGTAGTGGGGATCCTTGACGTCGCCAGCGGCAAATACACCTTCAACAGATGTCTTAGAGGTGCCAGGTACTACCTTGATGTAGCCCTGCTCGTCGAGCTCAAGCTGACCCTTGAATACCTCGACGTTGGGGTGGTGACCAATAGCGAGGAAGAAGCCCATGATGTCGATGGTGCGCTCCTCACCCGTCACGCTGTGCTTCAAAAGAGCACCTGTTACGCCCTCGTCATCGCCTAAGACCTCCACGGTGTTGTGCTCAAACAATACCTCGATGTTGGGAGTGTTGAAGACACGCTCCTGCATAGCCTTAGATGCGCGGAGGTAGTTCTTGCGCACGATGAGGTACACCTTACGACAGATAGAGGCGAGATATGTGGCCTCCTCGCAAGCGGTGTCACCGCCACCTACAACGGCTACATCGCGCTTACGGTAGAAGAAACCGTCGCATGTAGCGCAGGCGCTCACGCCCATGCCACGATACTTAGCCTCCGACTCCAAGCCGAGGTACTTAGCCGTAGCACCCGTGCAGACGATAACGGCCTCAGCCTCGATCTGGTGCTCATGGTCAACAGTGACCTTGAAGGGGCGCTCCGAGAAGTCGATGTCGGTGATGATGCCGCGACGCACGTCGGCACCAAAACGCAATGCCTGCTTCTTCAAATCCTCCATCATGAGCGTGCCTGTGATACCCTCGGGGTAGCCAGGGAAGTTCTCAATCTCGGTTGTCGTAGTGAGCTGGCCACCAGGCTCGATACCCTCATAGAGTACGGGCGAGAGGTTGGCGCGTGAGGTGTATATTGCAGCCGTGAAACCTGCGGGGCCGCTACCAATGATTAAAACTTTTACTTTCTCCATAGTCTTAGTTGGTTTTAGTTATTGTGTTAATTGTATCTTGTCTATGTCGTTATCGTGTATTAAGGAAGTCGGCCTCGTGCTCCTTCGTCTCGCGGAAGTCGTAGCCATAGCCCACCATCATGTCGAGGCCTGTGTCTCTCTGTCGGTCATCTTCCGTAATCTCGCGCATGCGAGCGAGGATGTTAGCCGCCGTGGACTTTATCTGGTCGAGCTCCTCGGCCGAGGCCTCATGTCCGAGGAGTGCCGAGAGTATGTTAAAGGCGTAGGCAGCAGCCATGTCGTTGTAGCGTGGTAGCAGGGCACGAAGGTGTGTGGTTATGTCGTCCAAGCTCATGCTGCCCTCGGCGATGAGCGACATGAGGTGTTCCACCATGCTGAGGGGTAGATACTGACCTGCGAGGTCTATCCATTCGCTGCCGTCGGCCTCTTTGGTGTTATGGTCGCCAGCGTTAAGCATCGCCCCGATGGAGGCGGCAATGGCGCTGTTGTACATCTTTATGGCGCGTGAGAGCATCGAGGCGCGTATTGTCGTGCGGTTATAGCTGTAGCTCTTAGCCTCGGGGTCATTCTCGCGTAGGCGCGTGAGCGTATCCACGCCACGCAGCATCTTACCCGTGATGAAGGGATTAAACTCCTCGAAGCATATATTGTCGCGCTTGAGCGTGCGCTTATCGCGCGTTTTCCACTTCTCGATGTCGCGCACCGTACCGTAGCTCTTGAGTGCTAAGGCGGGCATGAGTATTGTGTGGCCATCCTCCTCGATAAGGTAGGAGTAGGGCATATCCTGCGTGTCGTGGTGGCGTGTGTGGCGGCCGAGCACGACAGTATAGGGACCCTCGATGGCGGGCGACATGACGTAGGCGCTACTGCCGAACTTCGTGCCTCGTTGGTGCACGGCTTGGTGCACAGCGCCGCTCTTAAAGAGGTGGTTTGACTGGTTGGTACCACTTCCTGCGTTGAAGAACGAGAAGATACCTGCGATGAGCAACGACGACTTATGGTGTGAGACGGTAAAGGGTCCTGCAAAGACAGATGCCGCCTCGCCATTCTCCATGTGGCAGTTGGCAAAGAAGAGAGTATCTACGGCCGTGAAGCCATTGTCGATGATGCTCTTCTCGCCCACAAACGAGCGCTCGAGCATTGATGCTCCGTCAACATGCGCGTCGTTGTCGATGATGAAGTCGCGAGCACGCACGTCGATGCCTACCATAGCACCGCGGCCCACCGTGCCATTCTCCAGTAGCGAGGCGCCCTCGATGGATGCCCCCGCCTCGATGTTCACCTCACGTACGAAACGGGCGCCCACGATGGTACATCCATCCTCCACGCGACCTATTGTCGAGCGGTGCTCCTCGGCACGTGACGAGGCCATAGTCTTCAGGCGCTCGACCATCGTGGGACGGTTGCGCATGACGGTCATAAGATAGGCCACCTGTGCCGTGAGCTCGCGGTATATCACCGAGCTGCGGCCACCATTCTCGTTGGCAGCGGCGACAACCACGCCCTCGCCAAAGGTCGACGAGTGGCGACACTCCATGCGTAGCACGTCGTCTATGGTGCAGTTGTTGCCTATGTGGTAGTTGGATATTGTCGAGTCGTAGATGCGCGTAGCCGAACCTATCGACACGCTACCCTCGAAGCGTACATTGCGTAGCTGCTCTACGCAGAAGTCGTGGGCTACCATTACACTCTCCCATTCCTCAGCATGGCAGCCACGGAGCTGTAGTGCTTGGCGCTCCTCGGTGCTTATATGTCTCTGTTCGTTACTCATCATTATTGGCATTGTTGCTATTTGTAGGGCGTATATACAACCCTCTTAGTCTCGAAAAACTCATCGTCGAACATCGTTCGTATGTCGTACACGTCCCACTTACGGTGGGTGAGAGCCAACTCCTCGGCTAAATCGCCCCCCTTGAGGTAGAGCACACCGTTAGGCAGTGTACCCTTATTCTCCCCTTTGCGCAGCAAAGGCCATGCCCATGGCATAAAGCGTGCCATCTCTGTCACGGCGCGCGATACCACATAGTCGAATTTCTCGCCTAACTGCTCGGCACGTGAGTTCACGGTGCGCAGATTTCGGATGTCTGCACCCTCCGTTATGCCCTCCACAACACGTATCTTCTTACCTCTGGAGTCGACGCCTACGAACTCCACCTCGGGGAACATAATGGCTAATGGTACCGAGGGAAAACCTCCACCACAACCTATGTCCACAACCTTTGCTCCCGCCTCGAAGCGACACACCTTGGCTATGGCCAACGAGTGGAGTATGTGGCGAGTATATAGGTGCTCCATATCCTTGCGCGAGATGACGTTTATGCGGCTGTTCCACTCCGCATAGAGCTCGCCAAGACGCTCGTATTGCTCCCTCTGTCGAGAGGTGATATCGGGGAAATATCGTGTTATAATTTCGCAGTTCATCTATCTACTCCTTATCAATGAGTATTTTACATATCGCCCGACGTGCGCGGCGTATCTGTGTCTTTACCGTATTTAGTGGTCGGCCGAGCTTCTCGGCAATCTCCTCGTAGGAGTACTCCTCCAAAAAGCGCATCTCTATCACCTCGCGATACTCGTCGCTAAGCTCCTCGAGGGCAGCGTAGAAGTGCGAACGGCTCTGGTTTATTATCACCGACTCTTCGGGCGAGGGTGTTGTGGCCAGTGGGGCACGGAAGCGCTCGTCGATGGCCACATCGTCGGCACGACGGCGTAGGTGGTCGACCAACGTATTGCGGGCGATGGTATATATCCACTGCCCGAAGGTGTAGCTCTTAGAGTAGCGATCCAAGTTGAGGTATACCTTAATGAAGGTCTCCTGCAGTAGGTCTCCAGCCATAGCCTTATCGCCTAAGCGCTGTTCGAATAGGTGCACAAGAGCATCTCTGTATCGTGTGAAGAGATATTCGAAGGCACGTTGGTCGCCCTCCGAGGCGAGTTCGACAAGGTGCGCGTCAGTGGCTATGATATAGTCGTCTATCTCCATAGCTTTGGTGTATTATGGCTACGTCTTGAGCCTATCATCCACTCTACAATGGGGCCAAAGAGGTCGTATATCCAATATCTCAGGACTATGCCATGCTCGCCAAGACGTTGTGCTGTGCGGCGCGATGACCATAGCACGATGACATAGCGTAGGAGTAGTAGCCCCACAGCACCGAGTTTAAGCTCTAACGGGAGCACAGCAATCGCCACAATCGTTGCAAGGAAGAAGAGCACACGGCTGCCGCGCTCACGGCGCGATAGGGTCTTAGCCGAGGCGGGGTAGTACGATCTGGTTGAGGCGTAGTAGCGCATAAGTTCCAACCATTCGCTCCATCTTGCTGGGCGCTCCTCCTCTACGATTGAGTGGCGCGAGAGTACCACGGCAGTACGCTCGGGTGTCGCTATAGAGCTGAGGTATAGGTCGTTGTCGCCAATGTCGATGCCTAAGTGGTTGAAGCCGCGCGTCGACTCGTAAAGTGGGCGTGTGTAGCCGTAGTTGCTACGCGGGGCATAGTATAGTCTGTCCCGCACAGCACGCGACATGGCATTGCGTTCGCGCTGGAACTCTACCATGCGCATAAGGAACGTCTTGAGCGTGTTGTGCTCGAAGCGTGGTACGGCGGGTGCTACGACAACCGTGCCGCGCTCGAAACCCTTGGACATGAGCGATATCCACTGCTCGGAGCGAGGGATAGCACCTGGGATGGTGAATAGTAGTGCGTCGTACTGTGCCGACTTGATGCCCACGTTTAGTGCCTGCTTCGTCGATATGTATATGCGGCTGTCACCTCCAATGCGGGTAAGGCGCATGTTTGAGTAGTTCTCGCGCGCAAGTTGTAGCTCGTCGTAGTAGTCAATGTCGCCACCGATGTATACCACGACAACCTCAAAGTGTGCATAGTCCTGATGCAATAGCGCGGGCAACTCGTTTGTTAGGAACTCCTCATTCTCGCCCCTTACGGCCACGATGACCGAGATAGGTGGGGTGTCGACAATCTTCTTCCTACGGCGCATAAGGCGATAGCGATATATGCGATAGTAGGCTATGGCATAGTAGTAAAATTGCACGAAAAAGAGCAACAGAAGCACCCCTATAAGTGCCAATCCTTGCCAAGAGTAGTGTTGTAGTATGTCGTTAAAAAATGCTATCACGGCTCAGTATATATATAATCGCACAAAGGTAGTATTTTTTTTTAAAATGTCAAAGGACGAAATGGGACTAAATTTCAAATCCCACTCCGCCCTTTGATGTGCGAATTAAATCTCCTTTTGTGGAGTCTATTTGAGGTACTTATCCAACCAACTGAAGAACTCGCGGTTCCAAACGACGTTGTTCTGGGGCTGGAACACCTGGTGCGCCTCGTTCTCGAACGACACAAGGCGGGCGTCTATGCCCTGAACACGCGCCGCGGTGAAGGCCTCGAGTGACTGGCTGTAGGGGATGCGATAATCCTTCTCGCCAGTGATAATCATAATAGGCGTATCCCAGTTGCCCACCTTCTTGTGAGGTGAGTTGGCATACGAGCGCTGTGCTACGGCATTATCCTTCTCCCAATATGCACCACCATAGTCGTTGGTGACGAAGAAGAGCTCCTCCGTGTGGCCATACATCGACTCGAAGTTGAAGATGCCGCAGTGTGCGATGAAGGCCTTAAAGCGACCCTCGTGTACGCCAGCGAGGTAGTATGTCGAGTAGCCACCATACGAGGCACCCACGCAGCCACGATGGTCGGTGTCTACCCATGGTTCCTTAGATACCTCGTCGATAGCTGCGAGGTAGTCGCGGATGTTCTGTCCCGAGTAGTCGCCCGAGATCTGGTCGGTCCACTCCTGACCAAACGAGGGACAGCCACGGCGGTTAGGTGCTACGATAACATAGCCCTGGGCGGCCATGAGCTGGAAGTTCCAACGGTAGCTCCAGAACTGCGATACGGTGCTCTGGGGGCCACCCTGACAGTAGAGAAGTGTTGGGTACTTCTTCGTAGGGTCGAAGTCGGGAGGTAGAATTACCCATGTAAGCATCTTCTTGCCGTCGGTGGTCGTTATCCAGCGCTCCTCGACCTCGCCAAACTTGATGTTGTCGTAGATCTCGCGGTTAACATCCGTAAGCTGTGTAAGCTCGCCACTTGTGAGGTTCACGTCGTAGAGCTCCACAGCCTTAGAGATGGTGTTCATATTGGCCACGATGCGACCCTCGGCCATAGTGAAGGTGTTGATGTCGTGGTTGCCCGAGGTGATATGCTTGAGGTTGCCCTGAAGGTCGATGTGTGCCACCTGGTGCGTGCCGCGCCATGGAAGAACAAAATACATAGCGTCGTTACCATCCCACACTACCTCCGTGGCGCAGATGTCGTGGTTGCGGGTGATATAGCTACACTCGTTGCTCTTGAGGTCGAAGACCCACAGACGCTGCTGGTCGGCCTCATTGCCTGGGCGACGCTGCGAGCGGAAGGCTATCTTCGTGCCGTCGGGCGAGAATACGGGATACTTGTCGTAGCCTACAAACTTATCGTAGCCCTTAGCTGCTGCCTCCTTTGAGAGGTTGCGTGTCTCGGCGGTGGCGAAGTTGTAGAGGAAGATGTCCGAGTCGGTAGAGAGGGCATACTCCGTGCCTGTCAATGGCTTACATGTGTAGGCAAGAAGGCTACCGTCGGGCGAGAGGCGTATCTCGGCAGTGTCGAAATAGGGGGCAAGAGGTGCATCATAAGCCTTGTCTGCACCGATGATGTCTACGCCCTCCGAAATCTTGCCATCCTTATAGTCGGCAGCGAAGATGTGGAGGTATGAGCCATCATCCCAGTAGTCCCAGTGGCGAGCCATAAGGTCGTCGTATATGCGCACCTTCGACTTGTCCATGTCCTCGTACTTGTTCGAGCCCTTGAGCTTGGCAACAGCCACACGCTTAACGTAGAAGGCGTGGTCACCAGCAATACCGAAGCCCTCGATGCCACCATCGATGGCTGTAAGCTGGCGGGCAGTGCCACCGTTGACATCCATAGTCCATGCCTGCATCTGACCTGTGCGGTTAGAGAGGAAGGCTACGTTGTCATTGTCAATCCACTGCGGTGCAGTGTTTGTTGAGTTGTAGTCGGTAAGCTGGCGCTCCTCATTTGTCGTCATATCACGAAGCCAGAGGAGTGTGATGCCGCGATTCTCCTTGAGGTTGTACTGCGTTAGTGTGTAGACGAGCTTGCTGCCGTCGGGCGAGAGGGTCTGTGCGCCGATGCGCGACATCTTCCACATCACCTCGGGGGTAAGCCTACCCTCGGCCTTCTCGGCGTCGGTGAGCGCATTGTCTATTGTGAGCGGCTCGGGTACACCCGCCTGCTCGGAGTTGCCACAGCCGCTGAGCGTGAGGCACGAAGCAAATGTCATAATAAAGAGTAATTTTTTCATAAATATTGTGTTGTAGTTTTTAGTTTGTTTTATACCTTTGTCCAGCCTTATGAAACAATACAAGCCATACACCATCTATATCGGGGCGTCGCAGATAGTAATCACTGTGTCGGAGCCTATCGAGGGAAGTGCCATCCTCGAGGTAGATGATATGTTGTCGGTTTCGCGAGCGAAAGTAGTAAAAAAAGTTGAAACAGACAAATTAATAACCATTTTAACCCCCGATGCTCATGAGACGTTCTGTCGCATAAGGGAGCAATTTGTCGTGGTTGAGGCGGCGGGCGGTGTGGTGCTCAATGGTGCGGGTGAGCTTCTCATGATACGACTACGCGACCGTTGGGATATGCCTAAGGGACATATCGAGGAGGGTGAGAGCGATAGTATGGCAGCGCTGCGCGAGGTCGAGGAGGAGACGGGCATCGTTGGCGAGATTGTTGGGAATGAGCCCCTTGCTACGACATGGCATGCCTACGATACGTATGGTCGTTGGGAGCTTAAACGCACACGCTGGTGGCAGATGCGTGCCATAGGCGGAGAGCCTAAAGCACAGACCGAAGAGGGTGTCACCGCAGTACGCTGGTGCAATAATGCGGAGGTTGTGGAGTGCCTGAAAAATACGTACGAAACAATTAAACAGGTGGTCGCTGCGTTGAGAGGTAAATAAAACGACACATATAACTATGAATAAGATACTTTGGGTAGATGACGAGATAGAGCTGCTGAAACCACATGTTATGTTCCTCAAGGCCAAGGGCTATGAGGTAGATACATGCAACAATGGCTACGACGCTATCGACATGGTCGGTGCTACGGGCTACGACCTTGTCATCTTAGACGAGATGATGCCTGGAATGACGGGACTTGAGACGCTGCCACTGATCAAGGCGGCGCGACCCTCGTTGCCTGTGATTATGGTCACCAAGAGCGAGGAGGAAAATATCATGGATAAGACTATAGGCTCGAAGATTGCCGACTATATAATCAAGCCCGTGAACCCCAACCAGGTGCTCCTGTCGATAAAGAAGAACTTGCACTCCGAGCAGCTTGTTACGGAGCAGACCACGGCCGACTATCGCTCGGAGTTTGGACGTATAGCGGCACAGCAGCAGTCGGCATCGACCTTTGCCGAGTGGTGTGCCCTCTACCGTAAGATTGTGGGGTGGGAGATAGAGCTTGCGGGCTCGTCGGACAAGAGCATACGTGAGGTGCTCAGCTACCAAAAGAACGAGGCAAATCAGGAGTTCTCGAAGTTCGTACGTCGCAACTATTACGACTGGATAAATCGCCGCTCGGCAGAAGAGGATATCCCTACGATGTCGCACACGCTCATGCGCCACCGTATATTCGAGGAGGTGGACAAGGGAGTAAAGACGACGTTGATACTTGTGGATAACATGCGCTATGACCAGTGGCGCACGATAGAGCCTATGTTACGAGGCATCTACGATGTCGCTGTCGACGACTTCTACTGCGCCATACTACCTACGGCGACGCAGTATGCTCGTAACGCCCTCTTTGCAGGACTTATGCCCTTGGCTATCGATAAGCTCATGCCCGAGAAGTGGCTCAATGACAACGAGGATGGGGGCAAGAATATGTACGAGGAGGAGTTTTTGCGTAGGCTTATAACGCAGACGGGAAAGAAGTACAAGCTCTCGTTCGATAAGCTCGTGCGCCCCGAGGCAGGACGACGACTTTTGGATAACATGCAGCATGTCTACGATGCCGACTTCTCGGTCATCGTCTACAACTTCCTCGACATCCTCTCGCATGCACGTACCGAGACCGACATCATCCGCGACCTCACCGACGACGAGGCAGCCTTCCGCTCGCTCACGCGCTCATGGTTTGAGCACTCGGAGTTATACACACTCTTCAAGCTCCTCTCGGAGCGTGGACATAGGGTCATCGTCACCTCCGACCATGGCACCATTCGCGTGGATAACCCCGTGCGTGTCACGGGCGACAAGGAGACGTCGGCAAACCTGCGTTACAAGACGGGACGTAATCTCGCGTATAACGCACGCGAAGTATATGAGGTAACGCGCCCCGAGGATGTGCAACTGCCTTCAGGACGCCTGACATCGAGCTACATATTCGCCTACAACCGCGACTTCCTCGTATATAACAATGATGCTAATAGGTATATACGTTACTACAAAAACACCTTCCAGCATGGGGGTATATCGATGGAGGAGATGATTGTGCCGTATGTAGTATTAGAGCCCAAAAAAAGATAGGTATTTGTTGTGATAATGGCGCATCTACTTCCGCTAACGAATTGTCTCGTCAATGGGCAGTACGCCTAAGTACAGCCCATCGCCTCGAAATTCGCCGAGCGTTGTATCTGCACCATTCTGACAACAAAGACCTTCTAAGGGAGGTGTAATATGTAATGGAAAAAGTAATTATTGAATAGATAAATTGTATGGAACGAATAATTGAGATAGATTCACTGGATGAACTCGATAAGGTTGCCGAGGCGGTGGTCGAGGCGTTAGATGGCCGCACGGTGGTGGCGTTCGATGCCCCGATGGGTGCGGGTAAGACTACGCTCATAAGTCGCATTGCAGCATACCTCGGTGCCGAGGATGCGGTGACAAGCCCCACGTTTGCCATTGTAAATCAGTATGAGGGTGCAGAGCGCACCATCTACCACTTCGACATGTACCGCATAGAGCGCGTGGAGGAGGCCTTAGATTTCGGCTCGGAGGAGTATCTGTCGTCGGGCGAACTCTGCCTTGTGGAGTGGCCCGAGAAGATTGAGCCACTGCTCCCAGAGGATACGATGGTTGTGAAGATAGAGATTCTGGGTGACACGGAGCGACGTTTTGTCATTCGCTAAATAAAAGCTATCTTTGCGGGCTAAATTTAATGACAATGGAAAAGTACGAATCAAAACAACAGCAGATAAATCACCCTGCGGCGCTTATCTTCCCGATAATCTCGCGCATGGACCTTATGACCCCAGCAATACAGGATAAGGTCGAAGAGTGGGAGGCAACGCCCGATAGTTGCTCGTTCAAGGTTAAGGGTATGAAGGTGGGCTTGCGTATCGCTGAGCGCGTTGAGAATAAGCATGTTAAGATTGTAGCTGACGAGGGTGGCATACCTATCGACTTCAGCTTCTGGATTCAGTTGAAGGAGGTTGCTGAGCGCGATACACGCATTAGGATGGTGCTCCATGCCGAGCTTAACATGATGATGCGCATGATGATTGGCGGCAAGATTCAGTCGGGCTTAGATCAGGCTGTTGAGGGTATTGCTACGGCACTTAACAACTTCCGATAGTCTTGGTCAAAAGGGCGTAATCTTTGCTTTCCAATATGTTGCGTGGATAAAAAAAAGATTTTATTTGGCGTTTTGTTTGCAAATTCATTAAAGTTGCCGTATATTTGCGGACATTTTTTGCTATAAGGCCCCCCGAAGGGCAAAGATTGTAGAACATTTGTTACAATAAAAAACTAAATAAATTACATTACAGCTATGACAAAGGCAGATATCGTAAACGAGATTGCGAAGTCAACCGGTGTTGAGAAGATTCAGGTTCAGGCTATCGTTGAGGCATTTATGGAGAGCGTTAAGGGTGCTATGATCAATGGAGAGAATGTTTACCTCCGTGGTTTTGGTAGCTTCATCATCAAGAAGCGCGCTATGAAGGTTGCTCGTAACATCTCTAAGAACACTACAATCACTATCCCTGAGCACAACATCCCCGCATTCAAGCCCGCTAAGAGCTTCGCAAGCGAGGTTAAATAAGCAACAAACCTTTTAATAATTATAAGTTATGCCAAACGGAAAGAAGCACAAGCGTCATAAGATGGCTACGCACAAGCGTAAGAAGCGTCTTCGCAAGAATCGTCATAAGAAGAAGTAATATTCATCTTATCAAACAATAGATGGGGCTCAGGGTATATACTCTTAGCTTTGTCTATTTTGAAATGAGGCTGTCGGCACGTAGGGTGTCGGTGGCGGAATCTTAACCGATTTACATTGTACACAAGTATGAACAGAGAGTTGATTATCAATGTAAATCCAACGGAGATCTCGATAGCACTATGTGAGGACAAGGTGCTTGTCGAGCTGAACAAGGAGCAGTGTGAGACGGGCTTTGCTGTAGGCGACATATACCTTGGTCGCGTACGCAAGATTATGCCTGGACTTAATGCAGCATTCGTAAACATAGGTCACGAAAAGGATGCCTTTATCCACTACCTCGACCTTGGCGAGAACTTCTCGTCGCTCAGTCGCGTTGTCGATAGCCGCGAGTCGGGAAAGCGCACGGTGAGAGTTGAGAGCATGAAGCTCGAGCCGCAGTTAGCCAAGGAGGGACGCATAGGCGACCATTTGCAGGTAGGACAGACAGTGATGGTTCAGATTGCCAAGGAGGCAATCTCAACAAAGGGGCCAAGGCTCACGGCCGACATCTCACTTGCAGGGCGCAACGTGGTGCTCGTACCGTTCACTAACAAGGTCTATGTCTCGACGAAGATACGCTCGAACGCTGCAAAGAAACGACTTAGAAAGGTGGCGCAGGAGGTGCTACCACAGAACTTCGGTGTCATCATACGCACGGCAGCTGCCGATGCCGAGGACATCGATATTATGCAAGACATACTCTCTCTGGTTGAGAGATGGAATAGAGCTCTCGGCGCTATGCGCAAGAGTGAGGCTTCCTCGCGCCTAATGAGCGAGATGAGCCGTGTGAATACAATAATTCGCGACTCGTTGAACGACACCTTCTCGCAGATATTGGTCGACGACGAGGCTATGTACAGCGAGATAAAGAGCTACGTACACGCCATCAAGCCCGATATGGAGCATCTGGTGAAGCTCTATAAGGGCAAGGTGCCCATCTTCGATAACTTCGATGTCGCGAAACAGATAAAGTCGTTATTTGCAAAATACGTATCACTGCGTCGCGGTGCCTATCTTATCATCGAGCATACGGAGGCCATGCACGTCATCGACGTCAACTCGGGCAATCGTACAAAGGCAGCAGACGACCAGGAGCAGACAGCCTTAGAGGTGAACCTCGCTGCTGCTGCAGAGATAGCGCGACAGCTACGTCTGAGAGATATGGGTGGCATCGTCATCGTCGACTTCATTGACATGCGCAAGGCACAGAGTAGGCAGACGCTCTATACCGAGATGCAGAAGTTTATGGCCACGGATAAGGCCAAGCATACTATTCTGCCTATCACGAAGTTCGGCCTTATGCAGATTACGCGCCAGAGGGTGCGTCCCATCGCCATAAACGAGACGTCGGACGTATGTCCTACGTGTCATGGCACGGGTAAGGTCGAGCCAACGATGTTGCTGGAGAAGAAGATTGAAGACCAGATACAGATGCTTGCAGAGAAGGGGTGTCGCTATGTTAATCTGAGGGTTAGCCCCTATGTTCGCTCGTATTTGTTGAGTGGCGTGTTATCGCTCAGAATGCGTTGGATTTTCAAGTACAAGCTACGCATCAAGGTCACTACCGACGTGAGTGTAGGTATGATTGATGTGAGCTACCTCGATAAAAAGGGGGAGTCGCTTCTAATCAATTAGGAGGGTTAGACCTTGAAGGGGTCGAGCCAAATTTCGCGAAGCGATATGGACTATTTAAAGGGTCTCGTCCGTAAGTCCAAACGTGCGGCCGAGCTTAAGAAATGTTTGGAAAATGAGGGCTCTAACGTCAATCTTGAACAGATGGTCGGTGGAGACTATTCGCTATATGCTGCCAGTGTTGTTGAGCAGTTGGGTGGCATACATATCTTCGTGTTGGAGGATAGAGACCGTGCAGCCTATTTGGTAAACGACCTCTATGAACTCCTTGACGAGGAGCGTGTGGCCTTCTTCTCGTCGGGATATAAGCGCTCGGTGGCATACGGCGCGGAGGATGCACAGGGTGTTGTGCGTCGCACGGCAGCCTTGAACGCCATCGCGGGATTCAAGGAGGGATATGTCGTAGTATGCACCTATCCCGAGGCACTGGCCGAGAGTGTTGCCGAGAGAGTAGAACTCGCAGGACAGTCACTTCACATAAGTGTTGGTGATAACCTCAAGCAAGCATCCCTTGTAGAGTGGTTGGCGGAGCATGGTTTCGAGCGCGTAGATTTCGTCTATGAGCCAGGTCAATATTCGGTGCGTGGTGGTATTGTCGATGTCTTCTCATATGTGGAGTCGCGCCCTTATCGTGTCGACTTTTTTGGTGACATGGTGGACTCATTGCGACGATTTGATATCTCGAGCCAGTTATCTGCTGAACGCCCCGAGGAGGTAGACATCATCCCTAATACGATGCGTGATGGCGAAGGTGGCGAGCGTGTGTCGTTGGCGCGCTTTGCGGGTAGGGCGACATGGTGGATAGATGATGGCGACTATGCGCTACGTAAGGTGGCGGATGTGCGCAAGCGTCTCTTGGAGCAGGCCGAGAGCGAGGAGGAGGGGGCGATGTTAGCGCGTCGTGTGACCTCGCGTCAATCGCTTCTCAAGGATTGGGAGGGCTCGACGCTCGTTGTCGCTAAGGACAACATACGCGAGCGTCAGGCTACGGCAACGCTATGCTTTAATACTACGCCGCAGCCCGTCTTCAACCGTAACTTCGAGATGTTGGCAGATGATGTGAGATGGAATGGAGAGCGTGGATACACCACCTTCATCCTCTCGCATAACAAGGCGCAGATCGAGCGCTTGGAAAATATATTCCATCAGGTGGGGCGTCGTAGTGTCTCGTTCCGTGCTGCCGACCTTGTGTTGCACGAGGGATTTGTGGATAACGACCTCAAGGTATGTGTATATACCGACCACCAGATCTTCGATCGCTATCAGCGCTACCGCCTGCGCGGTGAGATTAAGCGTGACGAGCAGATGACCGTCGCCGAACTTAATGCTCTGAAGGTGGGTGACTACGTGGTGCATATAGACCATGGCGTGGGACGCTTTGGTGGTTTAGTAAGGCTCAATGAGAATGGCCGCACGAAGGAGGCCATCAAGCTGATATACAAGGATAATGACATACTCTTTGTGAATGTCCATGCGCTACACCGCATATCGCGATATAAGAGTGGTGAGGGTGAGCCTCCGAAGATATACAAACTCGGCAATGGCGCATGGCAGAAGTTAAAGGCGACGACCAAGAAGGCCGTCAAGGATATATCACGCGAGCTTATCGCCCTCTATGCTAAGCGTAAGGCATCGAAGGGCTACGCCTTCTCCGAGGATGGATACTTGCAGCAGGAGCTGGAGGCTTCGTTCAAGTGGGAGGACACCCCCGACCAGCAGATGGCTATCGCTGCCGTTAAACACGATATGGAGTCCAACGAACCGATGGATAGACTTGTCTGCGGTGATGTGGGCTTCGGTAAGACCGAGGTGGCCATACGTGCAGCCTTCAAGGCGGCGGTCGATGGCAAGCAGACGGCGGTGCTTGTGCCCACGACAATCCTCGCATTGCAACACTATCGCTCCTTCACCGAGCGCCTCAGAGACCTCCCCGTCACGGTGGAGTATCTCAACCGCACGAAGTCGACAAAGGAGGCACGGCGTATCGCCGAGGAGCTTAAGTCTGGAAAGATAGACATCCTCATAGGCACACATAAGATGCTCTCGAAACAGATTGAGTTCCACGACCTTGGACTGCTCGTTATCGACGAGGAGCAGAAGTTTGGTGTGGCCGCCAAGGAGAAACTTACGCAGCTATCCGTGTCGGTTGATACACTGACACTCACCGCCACGCCCATACCGCGTACGCTGCAATTCTCGCTGATGGGCTCGCGCGACTTGTCGGTCATCTCCACACCGCCGCCCAACCGCCAGCCTATTGTCACGGAGTCGCATCTCTTTAGCGAGGATGTCATCCGCGATGCCATCGAAGAGGAGCTGGCACGTGGCGGTCAGGTCTACTTTGTGCATAATCGCGTGGAGGATCTCGCTACGCTCCAGGGTATGATTACGCGTCTGTGTCCCAAGGCTCGAGTTATGACGGGTCATGGACGTATGCCCGCCGAGCAGTTGGAGAAGCTTATCATGGATTTTATCTACGGTGAGTTCGATGTGCTTGTGGCTACGACCATCATCGAGAACGGCATAGATATTGGCAACGCCAATACCATCATAATCAATGATGCTCACCGCTTCGGACTTAGCGACCTGCACCAGTTGCGTGGCCGTGTGGGACGCTCCGACCGCAAGGGATTCTGCTACTTGCTCTCGCCACCTGAGGAGCTTATTGGTGGTGATGCGCGCCGCAGGCTGAGGGCTATCGAGGAGTTTTCGGACTTGGGCTCGGGATTTAATATTGCTATGCAGGACTTGGATATCCGCGGTGCGGGTAATCTGCTCGGCGCCGAGCAGAGTGGCTTCATTGCCGATGTGGGCATCGAGACCTATCAGAAGATACTTAATCAGGCTATCTCGGAGTTGCGCGCTGAGGGATTGGACGTTTCGGGCTTGTCGGAGGCCGAGAATAACGCCATGAAGGATGTGTCGTTTGTTGACGATGCTACCATCGACATAGATACAGATGCCTCAATACCCGATAGTTACGTTCGCTCGCAGGCCGAGAAGTTGCGTCTCTATCGTGAGATCGACGCCATGCGTACGGATGAGGAGTTTGAGGCTCTTAAGAGTCGTCTTATCGACCGTTTCGGAGCGCTGCCCGAGCCTGTGGAGGAGCTTATCAATGTTGTCAAGCTGCGCCGTGAGGCCGTGGAGCTCGGCATGGAGCACGTGAAGGTGAAGAATGGCCTCCTCATAGTGAGGTTTGTGGGCGACAACAATTCGCCATTCTTCAAGACCGACACCTTCCTCAACATGCTTCGACGTGTGGTGTCGGAGCCAGAGCGCTTTGTCGTCAAGCAATACAATAATCGTCTGTCGATGACCGTTAGAAAGATATACTCTGTTGCCGAGGGTGTCGCTATGTTGAGGCATCTGAGGAGTGTTGCCGAGCAAAATGATTAGTAGCATGAACCTTATTGTAGACATAGGAAATAGCCGTGCTAAGGCTGTGGTAATGAGCGACGGTATGGTCGTTGCGGAGAGTGTCGCCACCGAGCCTACGCGAGGGTGGCTTCAGAACATCATCGCAGGGCATAGGGTGGAGCGTGCCATAGTCGCGTCGACACGAGGCAATGGCCATGATATAGCGCTGATGCTTAGGGATATGCTTCCCTATGTCGTGGAGTTTGTGCCAGCCACAACGCCTATACCTATAGCCAATCACTACCACTCGACAGCAACGCTTGGTGCCGACCGCCTTGCTGCGGCGGTGGGGGCTGTGGCTCTATATCCCGAGAGCGACATTATGATTGTCGACTTTGGCACGGCCATCACCATCGACTATGTCGTTGCGGGATCCTACCTCGGAGGCAACATATCACCAGGTGTGACAACGCGTTTTCGTGCCTTGGCAGACTATACGGCAAGTCTTCCACTATGCGATGCCACTGACGATGTTTTAGACTATGGGCGTACTACCCGCGAAGCTATAGAGCAGGGGGTGATGCGTGGCGTCGAGCACGAAATTCGGGGGTATGTTGAGCTCTTTTTGGAGGAAAAAACAAAAAAAATCGTTATTTTCACCGGAGGTGATGCAAAATATTTTGTAAAGAGAATTAAAAATACGATATTTGCAGACTGTGAGCCGGTCGTTTACGGACTAAGTAGAATTTTGGAATATAATGCTGAGCGTTGTTAAGAAGATATTGGGCGTTGTGATGCTTATGGTTGTGGCCTCGTTTGTGGCTTCGGCACAGACAAGTAGTATCAATGCCTACTCGCCATACTCGATGTATGGTCCTGGTGAGCTGCTCACCCCAGGTACGGTGCAGATGCGCTCGATGGGTGGTGCTGGTATCGCTGTGCGTGCGCTTGGTCAGGTGAATGTCCTGAACCCTGCTGCCGCGAGCGTCGCACCTCGTAAGAGTTTCCTCTTCGATGTGAGCTTCGATGCCACACACTTCCGTAATAGCCAGCCTAAGTTCGACGCCGAAGGCGTGGAGACATCAAAGTCTAAGACGGTGTATAACACGGCAAACATACACAACATATTCTTAGCCTTCCCCTTGGCTAAGGGTCTTGGTGCAATGGTAAGCGTCGCCCCCTATAGTAGCGTGGGATACAAGCTCAAGCTCACGGACCAGAACAACGACAACTGGGCGGATATAGGCCGTGTGATGTATGGCTATGGTGGTGATGGCGATATCTCGGAGGTTAAGCTCTCTATCGGCTGGGAGCCATGGCGTAACTTCTCGATAGGTGTTGCAGCGAAGTACTACTGGGGTAACATCGAGCGTAGCTACAGTACGTCAGTGACGGATGTAATCACAGGTTCGGGTACCTATGCTGCGACCAACGGCGTGGATCGCTACCGTGTGAATAACTTCAAGTTCCAGGCGGGTGTGCAGTGGAATATTCTCTACTCCGAGACGCGCATTTTTACCGTAGGTGCTACGTACGACCTTGGTGGAGGATTGAATCCCGAGAAGCAGAGCTACGTATATACCGACAATACGATAAACTCGATACAGAGCAATCCTGTACGCGATCGTGTCGACAATGTAGAGCTTCGTGTGCCACATCAGGTGGGCGTGGGTCTCTTCTATCGCGATAGAACTATCGCCTGGGGTGTGGATTACAACTACGCAGCTTGGGGTGATGGTAATAAGACGTTCGTGGAGAATGGTAATTTGAGCGATGTGGCAGTGGAGTACACCAATACTCACGACATAAAACTGGGCTTCGAGCTCACGCCGCGTTCGAGCGATGTGCGTAACTACCTCAATCGTATATCGTACCGTGTGGGAGCGCGTCTGGGCAACTACTACCAGACGTTTGGTGGCGAGAGGGTGAATAAGCTGGCCATCACCGCGGGTCTCGGTCTGCCTGTTAAGGTGTGGGGCGCATCGTCGGTAAACATTGGCTTTGAGTATGGGCGCATGTCGTCGCCTGGGCACATAAGCCATAATGGTGCGAAGGTGGGTCTTGTGACGCAAAACTATTATAAGATATCTGTGGGCTTCAGTCTCTTCTCGGCCGACACGTCGGACTACTGGTTTGTACGTCAGAAGTACGATTAGAGGAAACCGCGATATGTGGTAATATCAATGACAGGGATAATATTACAGAAACAAACAAAATAAAAACTAAAACTTATGAAAGGTGTAAAATTTCTTTTGGCGGCCGTTGCGATGTGTGTAGGCTTTGCAGCATCAGCACAGGATTTTAGCGACGACAAGGTTTATGGTAAGTGGGGTGCTACGGTTGAGGAGCGTCAGGCTAACATCAGCGCAAGTAACTACCTCAAGGAGGCATTGGATGCTAAGGACTTCAAACTTGCGACGCAGTACTTCCAGCAGTTGCTTAACAGCTGCCCCGCAGCATCGCAGCAGACCTTTGCTCGTGGTGTTACGCTCTACAAGAATAAGGCACAGCGTGCTCGTAGCGTAGAGGAGAAGCGTGCATTCGTCGACTCTATCCTCTTTATCTATGACCAGCGTGTAATCTACTTCGGCGACCACTCGAAGAATGGTAAGGATTATATACTCGACATGAAGGCTCGTGATATGCTCCGCTACTGCACAACTGACCGTCCTTTGCTCCGCGCAGGTTTGAAGGATGCTGTAGATGCAGCTATTGCTTCAGGACGTATCAACCTCGACATCGTAGCATCGTACTACAAGTTCCTCTGCGAGGACTTCTATTATGATGATAGCGTTACGAGCGACATGGTCTTGGCCGAGTACGAGCGTCTCTCGCCCCTCTTTGCGGAGGTGTCAGCTGAGGACGAGCAGTATAAGGATAGCTTCGAGAATAGCTTCGGTACCAGTGGTGCTGCCAGCTGCGAGAACCTTGAGGCTCTCTTCAGCCAGAAGCTCGCTGCCGACCCCGACAATCAGGCTATCCTTGCCCAGGCTGTGGCCTTGATGTCTCGCGCCCAGTGTACCAGCGACTTCTTCTTCGCTACAACGGAGAAGTACTACACGGTAAATCCCTCGTCGGAGACAGCATTGTTCCTTGCTCAGGGCTTCCAGGGTCGTGGCGAGAACGACAAGGCGTTGAAGTATCTGCGCGAGGCATTGGCTGTTGAGACTAATCCCACAGCTAAGGAGCCTCTATATGTTCAGATTGCCCTCATCGAGATTGGCAACCGCAACTACTCGGCAGCAGCTGAGGCTGCACGCGAGCTCCGTGGTATCAACCCCGATAACGGCTACTCATACTTCATCCTCGGTCAGTGCTACGCATCGTCGCCCTGCACGGATGATAAGATTGGCGGTGCTTCGGTTTACTGGGCAGCATACGACGCTATGGCTCAGGCTGTAAACCTCCTTAAGGATGAGCCTGAGGTACAGAAGGCTGCTCAGCAGCTCATGGGTGCCTACCGTGCAGCATTCCCTCAGCAGGAGACTTGCTTCTTCGCTGAGCTCACCTCAGGTGACCGCTACACCATCAAGTGCGGCTTCGCTTCTGGTCAGACAACAACGGTACGCTACCGCTAATACATGGCTCGATAAGCAATGCGCTTAGGGTTGTACAGATATGCAATGTTAGCACTCCTCATCGTGGGGGGTGCTTCGTTGCTATCATCGTGTGAGTCTAAACCATCGGCTACGCTCTACGACTATGAGACGCTGATGACGGAGTCGAGCGAGAATCGTACAATCACCATGATGGAGAATGGCAAACGCTCATATACCTTCCAGTCACCACTAATGGAGGGATATAGCATGGCGTCAAACCCCTATCAGGAGTTTCGCCGAGGCATAAAGATGACAACATATACCGACTCGTTGTCGCTTGTCGATGCTACCATCACGGCAAACTATGCCATCTACTACGAGCGACAAAAACTCTGGGAGGCTAAGGGTAATGTGGTGATTATCAAAAATAACCGTAAGGGTGCTGATACCACCGTCACGGGTCTCACGGAGATATATACGCAGCAGCTCTTCTGGAATGCCACGACCAAGAAGATATACTCCAACGTCGATACTAAGGTGTTGCAGCCCGACGGCTGGCACTTCGGTGTGGGCTTCGATGCCGATGAGGATTTGAAGAATATACACTTCCGTAAGTACACCTCCGAGATGGAGTTCGATATGAGTCAGCCCGATCCTGCTGAGCGAGCAGCTAAAGAGGAGGAAAAGAGGGCTAAGGAGGCTGAGGAGGCTGCCCAGGAGACAAAGGGAGCAAACGGGACAAAGGGTGCTAAGGTGGTGAAGTCGGGTAATGATAGTAGTACTAAGGCTCCGACACCTCTAAGACCTGCTGCCGTGGGCTCGGAAAAGCGCCCAACAACACAACCTTCAGGGGCAAGTCGTACGGGCGTGGCGGCGGATAGAAACATATCTCCGCTGCCTGTAGGTAAGACTGAGCGCCCTGCGCCCGAGATGTCAGTGGCGAAGGATGGTGCAGTGACACCTCCTACAATACCATCAATGGGCGCGCGTAAGGGTGGCAAGTCGGAAGTATCTGGTAATGAGATGCTGACGCCAACGCAAAGTGGTTCAGCCGCGCTCAAGCCTGGTGCGAGCAGCGCTAAGCGTGCATCAGACGTTAAGGGCACTGAGAAGTAACGAATAGACGAAAGTGTAGTATTATGGGAGATGTATCGTTGACGACTGTGGCCGTTATTGCAGTGATGTTGCTCTTCTCGGCATTCTTCTCGGGAATGGAGATTGCCTTCTTGGGGCGTAACCGTCTGCGCGAGGAGATAGACCGTAAGCAGAATCCGATGTTTAACCACATCGCCGACCTCTTTTCGCGCAATGCCAGCAACTACATAACAACGATACTCGTGGGTAATAACATCGCCCTGGTGGTATACTCAATGTTCATGTCGCAGTTGTTGCTCCAACTCTTCAATATGGATAATGCACTTGCGCAGACAATCATATCAACGGTGGTCATACTCTTCGTTGGAGAGTATATCCCTAAGTCGGTGGTGCGACACAATCCGAACTTCTACTATACCGTACTCTCGCCCATTATCTACCTATTATATATAATATTGTATCCCATCACGCGTTTTACGACACTAATATCGTATGGACTGATTCGTCTTACGGGTACACGTATCGAGCGCCGCGATGAGCCTACGGAGTTCAACCGCGACGACTTGGCGTCGTTGGTCGAGGCTGACAATGTAGAGGTAGATAGCGAGGATGAGGAGGATATACGCCTATTCCAAAATGCATTGGACTTCGCCGACTTGCGTGTGCGTGACTGTATGGTGCAGCGTGTCGATGTCGAGGCTGTGGACCTCGAGACTACATCTATCGCTGAGCTTACGGAGCGCTTCGTCGAGACCAACTTTTCGCGCATATTCGTATGGCACGATACCATCGACAACATCATCGGCTATGTCAACTCGAAGAGCCTCTTCGAGCGTCCAGAGTCTATCTCAGATGTGTTGATTAAGACCATCTACGTTGCCGAGACCATGCCGTTGCAGGCCATGCTTGAGACCTTCACTAAGCGCAAGGCGAGTATCGCTGTTGTCATCGACGAGTTTGGTGGCACGGCGGGTATCATCTCGTTGGAGGATGTCCTGGAACAGATATTTGGAGATATTGAGGACGAGCACGATGTGCAGGAGTTGGTTGAGAAACAGGTGGGCGAGGACGAGTGGATATTCTCGTCGCGACTCGAGGTTGAGTATCTGAACGAGCGCTACGGCCTTAACATCCCCGAGGATGATGAGTATGACACATTGGCGGGATATATCATTGCCGAATATGGCGGTATTCCGCACGAGGGCGATAGCTTTGATACGCGCCACTATAATGTTAAGATTCTCAAGCGCGAGGGCTCGCGCCTCGACCTTGTAGGCCTCCGTCGCTTGTGATATAGGTATATTTACTCTATATGAAGACCTTTTTTTCGAAAAAGGTGCTTTGTTTGATAAAAAATTACTACCTTTGGAGGCTTAAACGATTATAACGATAAAATAATAATTTTCTATGGCTTCATTAAACACATTAAGAACGAGGTACGGCATTGTACTCTCAGTAGTCATTGCCTTGGTACTTGTTGCCTTTATCCTTGGCGATCAGCTCTCTATGCAGGGTCGTACAAGCAATATGCCCGAGGATAAGACTGTTATCACCGTTAACGGCAAGGATATTAAGGCGTCGGAGTATGCCAAGTATCAGGAGCTCTACCGCGAGACTAACCTCTCGGCAGATGCTAAGGCTGACTTGACCTATGAGTTTGCACTCTTCAACGCCTTCTCTAAGGATGCACTTGAGGCTCTCGGTCTCGGCGTATCGGAGGCAGATATTAAAAACTATGCCAAGATTGTAGGTAAGCAGTGGACAGATCAGTATCTTATGTACGGCTATCCCGCTGACATCATCAAGAGCGAGGTTGAGCGTCGTTGGGTTTCGGGTCTTCCCACCATCGACATGAGCTTGGGCTATACCAAGTTTACCGAGGCCTATGTTGCGGCTAACTACGTTAACCGTCTTGAGGTTGAGAAGCAGATGCGCGATGCAAACCTCACGTTTGATGGTCGCTACGTGATCGTTCCCTACTCGGCTATGCCCGCTGTGGAGGTTAGCGAGGAGGAGATTAACGCTTACTATGAGGCTAACAAGCAGCCTAACAAGCGTTTTGGCGAGCGCACGTTACGCTATGTAGCCTTCGAGATTGAGCCTACGGCTGAGGATAAGGCTGAGGTTGAGAAGATGGTTAAGGATGTTGACGCTATGGTTGTTGCGGCTAATGGCGACAGCGAGACTATCAAGCGTGCCGTTCGTTCTATTGGTGGTAAGTCTGACCGCTATAAGCTCTTCAGCGCTCTCGAGGCAGATGTTGCTGAGGCTGTTAAGGGTGGTAAGAACTATGGCCCCGTGCTCGTTGATGACGAGTGGAAGGCAAGCTATGTTGTTTCAGATGTTAAGGTTCCCGAGAGCTTCGAGTTCGAGGTAGTTACTGCCGATAATGTCGTTGCAGCTAAGGCGCTTGCTGAGGAGCTCGTAGCTGCTGGTGGCGACTTCACGAAGTTGGAGACTGCTGTAGATGTAGCTAACGACAGCCGTAAGATGGTGAATATGAACGAGAGCGATGCTAATAACTTCATCGGCCGTAAGGTGGGTGACATCTTCACTTACACTTACAACAACAAGCCTGCCGTTGTTAAGATCACGAAGCTTGGTGACGTTGACCGTTTTGTCCTTACAGCAGATATTGCTAAGCGTATCGAGGCAAGTGAGCTTACGCGCAACAACATCGTTAAGAGCGTAGATACTTTCTTGAAGGATGCTGGTAATAGCGTTGAGACATTCGATGCTGCTGCTACGGCTGCTCACTATCAGATTCTCGTTACCACGGCTAATCGTAACGACTATACTCCTATGATGAACCGCGAGCGTGGTGTGCGCAACATCCCTGCATCGCGTAGCATCGCTGTGTGGGCTTATGATGCCCCTGTAGGCGAGGTTAAGAGCTTCCATGGTGAGAATGTCATCTATGTGGCTATCGTTTCGGCTATCAACGACAACAAGTACGAGATGATCAACACTCGTGCTGTCGAGAATACGTTGAAGCACGACAAGCAGTACGAGGCTATCGCTTCGCAGTTGGCTATTGGTGCTGAGATTGAGGGCGCTACCGAGGGTAAGTTCTCAGGCGTTAAGTTCGCAGACTATAGCGTTGATGGTAAGTACGACCAGGCTCTTGTAGGTGCTATCGCGTCGAGCCGCGAGACAGGTGTTGAGACTAAGGTTAAGGGTACTAATGGCGCTTACGTATTCGTTGTTGATGCTATCAATGGCGATGTAGACCTCACAACTGTAGATACAGAGCGTACACCCTCGATGACTCAGCGCGAGTCGCAGATGGGTCAGGCAGCTGTTGATGCACTTACCTCTAAGGCTAAGGTTAAGGATCTCCGTGGTGAGGGCGAGATTTAGAAACTGTTTAAAATTTATCAAATTTAAACAGCTTCTTAATCGTCGCTATTAGCTACTTTGTTATAAGGGTCGCAACTTTCGGGTTGCGACCCTATTGTTTTGTTGGTTTGGTATATTTTTCGTACCTTTAGCGCTGCAAAAGTGGCGTAACTATGGCACAGATAAAATCTATCGGAGTGCTCACCTCGGGAGGTGATGCCCCAGGAATGAATGCAGCGATAAGGGCTGTCACACGTGCAGCGATATATAATGGTCTCGGTGTTGTGGGCATCAAGCGTGGCTATTATGGCTTGGTGTACAACGAGATGGAGGAGTTCTCGTCTAAGTCGGTGAGTAACATCATTCAGCAGGGTGGCACTATACTTAAGACGGCACGCTGCAAGGAGTTCGTCACGCCCGAGGGTCGTAAACGAGCCTTTGATAATATGCGTTCAGCGGGCATTGATGCCCTTGTGGTGATTGGCGGCGATGGCTCGCTCAGCGGTGCGCGCATCTTTGCCGAGGAGTACGATGTTCCCATCGTCGGGTTGCCAGGTACTATCGACAACGACCTCGGTGGCACGGATGCCACCATAGGCTACGACACGGCACTCAACACCATCGTCGAGGCGGTGGATAAGATACGCGACACGGCCACGAGTCATGAGCGCCTCTTCCTCGTTGAGGTCATGGGTCACATGGCTGGCTACCTTGCCCTAAATGGAGCTATAGCTTCGGGTGCCGAAGCAGCCATAGTTCCCGAGATGGAGACGGAGATAGACCAACTTGCCGACCTTATAAATAGGGGCTTCCGTAAGAGTAAGAACTCGGCCATCGTGCTCGTCGCCGAAAACCCCGCAACGGGAGGAGCGCTTGGCCTCAAGCAGCGAATAAAGGATGAGTTTCCAGAGTATGATGCTCGTGTCACCATCCTCGGCCACCTGCAGCGTGGCGGCTCGCCCACGGCAGCTGACCGCATACTCGCCTCGCGCATGGGTGCGCAGGCCATCACGGCACTTATGGAGGGGCAGCGTAACGTGATGATAGGCATCAAGAATGGCGAGCTGGTATATGTCCCCTTCTCGAAGGCTACGACACATAAGCACACAATAGGCAGCGCCGAGCTCGATATCGTCAAGATGCTGTCGATATAGAACGGATAAGCTCAGTAACATCTAAACCCAACAATAGAATAGTATGAAGAGAGTTATAGGCATTGGTAATGCGTTGACAGACATGCTTGTCAACCTATCTAACGATGAGGTACTCGAGCGTTATAGCTTGGCTAAGGGCTCTATGAGCTTAGTAGATAGTGAGTTCCAGACCGACATATCGAAGCATGTTGCAGGGTGTCCATACTCGTTGTCGTTGGGCGGCTCGGCTGGCAATACTATTCGTGCTATGGCGCGCCTCGGCACAGGTGTGGGCTTTATCGGCAAGGTGGGCAACGATACCACGGGCGACTTCTACGAGCAGGCTCTGCGTAATCTGGATGTCGAGCCCTACGTGCTGCGCTCGAAGTATCGCTCGGGTAAGTGCGTGTCGTTGGTGTCACCCGATGGTGAGCGCACGCTTGTCACACACCTCGGCGCTGCGGCACATCTTAAACCCGAGGATATCGATGGTGCTATCTTCGACGACTACGACTGTCTATATGTCGAGGGCTACTTAGTTCAAGACCACGATCTTATACGTACGGCTATGGAGAAGGCTAAGCGCCGTGGTCTGCGTGTAGCTATCGATCTGGCCTCGTTCAATGTCGTGGAGGAGAACCGCGACTTCTTGCACGACCTTGTAACTAAGCATGTGGATATACTCTTCGCTAATGAGGATGAGGCTCGTGCCTTTAGTGGTGAGGAGGAGCCGATCAATGCCCTGCAATACATAAGTACCATGTGTGAGCTGGTTATTGTGAAGATAGGCATGAAGGGCGCACTTATCAAGCGCGGTGACGAGGTCGTACATGTGGGTATTATGGCGGCAGCTAAGCGTGTCGACACTACGGGTGCTGGTGACTTCTACGCTGCAGGCTTTCTCGCAGCACTCTGCGAGGGCATGTCGCTACGCCAGTGTGGTACTATAGGAGCTATCACCGCAGGTAAGGTTATTGAGGTTGTAGGTACTACCTTTGGCGAGGATGCTTGGCAGGAGATATTTACGCTTGTGGAGCGAGTGCGAACGGAACAGTATCTATTCTAATTAGTAATGATGCAAAAAGCGCCGCTTTTTGCATCATTACCATAAATTGAATCTACGTCAAGGGCTATCCATCCACAGATGGCTCTACTCCATATTCTCGCGCACCTCCTTGAGAGCTTCGCTGCCCTTCTCCAAGGCCTCGGCACTCTTCTCCAGGGCCTCGGCGCCAAGCTCGACGCTCCTCTTCGATACTACATCGGCAGCCTCGACAACCTTGGTTTTTGCCACCTCCGTAGCCTCGATAACCTTAGCCTCCGTATTCTTGTATATCTCGCTCTCCTTGACCTTCGTCACCTCGGTCTTAGCCCTATTATAGAGCTCCTCGCTCTTGGTTAGCGATGCCTTGGCACGCTGGCCAACCTCGTCAGCGCTCTCGCTGAGCACCACCTCGGCATCCTTGGCAAACTCGCTCACCTTCTCCGAGCCCTCGCGGAAGACCTCCTTAGCATTGGCCGTGAGTTCGTCTATGCGCTTATCTCTATTGTCGCTATCTGCGGTTGTGTCGCCAGCATTGTTGCCACCACCACACGCTACAGCTAAGGCCAATGCTGCCATAACAAAAAATAACTTTCTCATAATCTTCAATATTGTTACGTTAATATCTCTTTCTATTCAGTGTTCTCTTGCTCCTATCGCTCCTCTCATCCCTCTTATTGGTTACGTTGTCGCGCTTTGACTGCTGCGCCTGACGACTATCCGTGGGCAGTGTGCCACCGAAGAAGTAGCTCTTCTGTCGTCGCTTATCCTCCTGTGTGCGTGCCACATATACACTCTCAACCGTATATGGATTCTCACACGTGTAGAAAATGACAGACGAGATGGTCATGGGCGTGGGCGTGAGGTCCTGCACCTGCTCCAGTGTGAAGTGTAGCTTGCCGAGCACCTTGCGTGCCAAGGCCTGCATATCCTCCTCCCTGCACCCTGGGTGCGACGATATGAAGTAGGGTATGAGCTGATACTTAAGCTCCTCCCTGCGACATATATGCTGGAACTTACGGTTCAACTCCTCGAACATCGTGAACGAGGGCTTGCGCATAAGGTTCAAGACCCTATCCTCGGTATGCTCGGGTGCAACCTTCAGGCGTCCTGAGGTGTGGTGCTTGACGACGGTCTCGAAGTAGGGCGACGAGTCGAAGAGGTCGTAGCGTATGCCGCTGCCTATAAATGCTCTTTTAATACCCTTTACCTCGCGTATCTTGCTATATAGGTCGAGTAGCGGGGTGTGGTCGTTGTTCATATTGGGGCACAACTTCGGATGTAGACACGAGGGGCGCTTACACCTCTTGCACAGCTCCTCGTTCTTGCCACGCATACGGTACATATTTGCTGAAGGTGCGCCGATGTCCGATACGAAACCCTAGAAGTCGGGCATCTGTGTTAGACGCTTCACCTCGGCTAGGATGGATCGCTCCGAGCGCGAGTTGATAAACTTACCCTGATGTGCCGAGATGGTACAGAATGAGCAGCCACCGAAGCAACCTCGGTGTATGTTTATCGAGTGCTTGATCATCTCCCATGCGGGAATGTCGCCCTTACCCTTATATCGTGGGTGTGGCGCACGCTCGTAGGGTAGGTCGAAGGAGTGGTCGAGTTCCTCGGTCGTAAGCGTGGCATGGGGTGGTGTGATGACGACATAGCTCTGGTCAACCCTCTCCACAAGTGTCGTCTCGCACTCCATCATGTTGCTTAAGACCTCTATCTCCTTGAAGTTCTCACCAAATTTGTGCTTGTCCCTCTGGCACTCCTCGAAGGAGTTTAGGACTATGGTCTTGCCATTATACAGCCTCTCTACGTACTCCTTGTCGGCTAAGAATCCCACTTGGCGTAGCCCTCTGAGCAGCTTCATGTTAAATCCGTTGCGTAGTGCCTTGGCAACCTCACGTATGGGCTTGTCGCCCATACCGTAGATAAGCAGGTCGGCGCCACTTGTGGCAAGGATTGATTGTTGGAGCCTATCGCTCCAATAGTCGTAGTGCGTGAGGCGACGTAGCGATGCCTCGATGCCACCGACAACAACTGGAGTATGCGGGTATAGCCGTTTGAGAATCTTTGTGTATGTGTCTACCGTGCGGTCGGGGCGGAAGCCCGCCTTACCTCCAGGGGTGTAGGCGTCGTTCGACCTAAGGCGTAGGTTGGCTGTGTAGTGGTTTACCATCGAGTCCATAGCTCCTGCTGTCACGGCGAAGAAGAGGCGCGGCTTGCCGAGCTTCTTGAAGTCGCGGAGGTCGTCACGCCAGTTGGGCTGTGGCACGATGGCCACACGGTAGCCCTCGGCCTCGAGGATGCGACCTATGACCGATGCCCCAAATGCAGGATGGTCTATGTAAGCATCACCCGAGAAGATGATGACATCGAGCTCGTCCCATCCGCGAGCCTCAACCTCCTTATTTGTCGTTGGTAAAAACATAGTACTGTTGCGATAATTTTAGATTTTCTAGGACTTCGCTATATGATAGGTCGTATCATCTATTTTTGTGAAATATATTAATAACAGCTACGATAAAATCAGTTATAATTTTACTCACTATCATTACTATAATGAGAAGTATTAATATCTTTAGCAGCATCATGTTTTATTGTCTTAGATATTATATCTCGTCGAGGTCTAAGCCTACGGAATCGGTATAGGTCTCCCATTTCTGCAATACAGCCTTCAAATCGTCGGGGAGCTCCGACTCGAACTGCACATACTTGCCCGTAGTGGGGTGGTCGAAGCCTAAGGCGCGGGCATGGAGCGACTGTCGCGGTATAAGCTTAAAACAGTTTTCCACGAACTGCTTATACTTCATGAAGGTTGTACCCTTGAGTATGCGGTTGCCACCATAGCGCTCGTCGTTGAAGAGGGGGTGTCCCTGCCACGACATGTGTACACGTATCTGGTGTGTGCGCCCCGTCTCTAAGCGACACTCCACCAAGGTGACATAGCCATAGCGGCGTAGCACCTTGAAATGGGTGACAGCATGCTTGCCATCCGAGCCGTCGGCAAAGACGTACATCTGCAACCTATCCTTCGGGCTGCGGCCTATGTTTCCCGTAATCGTACCCTCATCCTCGGCTATGTTGCCCCACACTAAGGCTACATAGCGACGATATATCGTGTGGTCGAAGAACTGCTTGGCCAGCGAGGCGTGGGCGCGCTCGTTCTTAGCCACGACCAACAATCCCGAGGTATCCTTATCGATGCGGTGCACAAGGCCTGCGCGGGCGTTACCCTCCGAGAACATGGGTAGGTTTTGCAGGTGGTACGATAGGGCATGTACTAGTGTGCCGCTATGGTTGCCCACGCCTGGGTGTACGACCATGCCCGCCTCCTTGTTTATGACGATGATGTCGTCATCCTCATAGACGATATTTAAGGGTATATTCTCGGGTACGATCTCCTCCTTGCGACGCGGGTAGGGCATCACAATAGAGATCTGGTCTAAGGGCTTGACCTTATAACTCGATTTTTGGGGCTTGCCGTTGACGAGGATGTTCTGTCCGTCGGCGGCAGCCTGTATACGGTTTCGCGAGGTGTGCTCGAGGCGTATGGTGAGGAACTTGTCGAGGCGCATCATCGACTGTCCCTTGTCGACCGTCACGGCGAAGTGTTCGTACATCTCGTCGCCCTCACCCTCGGCATCCGTGCCCTCGACATCGACGTCGAGGAGTTCGTCATCTAAGTATATATCCTTCTCTGACATCTCGGTTGTGGTTTACTCCATTGTTTGCTCCGTCTCTGTAGTGTTGCCCTCGCGCTCCGCCTCGCGTTGTTTCTCGAGCTCCTTGCGTCGCTCCTCCTCGTAGCGTTTAGCCTCCATATCGGCGACCTTGGATAGTGAGTCGACAAGTTCCATGTCGCAGGTGAGGTATAGCATTACCTCATTACCACGACGTAAGCTCGAGCCTAATGGCTGTGATTGTTTGTAGACTCTTGTTGTGCGGCGCGAGATAAGATCCTCGACGCTGTCGTCGTAGACAACCTTACCTATGTTAAGACCATTATCCCAGAGGCTGCTCTCGGCCTGCTGGAGTGTGAGACCCACCAAGCGCGGAACGACCGTATACTGCTCATCGCGGCGATAGCTTACGGTGAGTGTCACGCCTGTGCCTACGGCTGCACGTATGCTCGAGGCGGGATGTACCTCATGACCCTCGATGCTCTCGCCAAGCACGTAGTCGGTAGATGTCATGTCAGCCTCGTAGACGAGCTTCTCGACGCTAAGTCCCGAGCGCTCAAGCTGGTTGAGTGCCTGGCGTAGTGTCTGCTTAGCGACATAGGGCACATCGACCATGCGGCGGTTATAGGCATTTATCGTGACGTATATCTTACGTCCTGGCTTCACCGTCACATCTCTTATCTCCGATGTGCGTGGCAGCTGGTCTACGACCGTGCCTCCTGGGAGGTTGACGTCGAAGATAGAGTCGCGCACGATGATGTTAAGCTCCTTGTTGCGAGCCTCGTGGCGTGCCTCTTCTATGGTCATGCCGAGGAGGTTGGGTACCTTGATGACATTGCCATGACGCGTACCTATGCTTAGACCGAAGTATAGCGTGGCTAAGAGTATGAGACCAAATATGAAGATTAGCATCATGTGCGAGATGATGGGAAAACGTCTATAGAAGCCTCTGAGTGCCTCCATGACGCGTCCCATAGGTATACCACTCCTCTTTGTGCCACTCTTCGTCTTCTTGGGCTTGGGCTCGGCCTTATGTGTGGTGCTCTTTGGCTTTGTAGGCTCTATCTTCTGGTTGCTCATATCCGTATTACTCTCCTTTACTTCGTTAGTGTTAGTATGTGCCTCGTTCGTCGCTATCTCATAGGCAGGCATCTCGCTCTCCTTGGTAATTGTTGCCGCCACCTCGACACTCTCTGTGCTACGGCACACGGTGTTGTAGTGCGAGTCGCGTTCTACGGGGCAGAAGCCCACGGCTCGAACCATAGCCTCAAGCTCGGCAACACTCATCGTGGGGCGCTCCATGCCACCTGCCATGGAGTATATCTTCGTGGTGTCGCCTATCGTGCCGTCAATGTCGTCAGCACCAAAGGCTAAGGCCATCTCCGTCGTAGCCTTGCCGTACGACACCCAGTATGCCTTGATGTGTGGTATGTTATCGAGGAATATGCGGCTCATGGCTATTGTACGCATATCCTCCTCGGTGCTACACTCGCCCGCCTCGGATAGACGGTTGCCACGGCTGTGGTACTTCAGCGGTATGAAGGCGTCGAAACCTGGCGCCTCATCCTGAAGTCTTCGTAGACGGTCGAGGTGGTCGATGCGCTGCTCAATGCTCTCGATGTGGCCATAGAGCATGGTGCAGTTTGTCGCTATATCCATGTTGTGCGCAGCACGATGTACGGCGAGCCATTCCTCTGCCGAGCACTTCTCGGGGCATATCTTGGCTCGCAACTCGGCATCGAAGATCTCGGCGCCACCACCTGGGATACACTCCATGCCCGCCTCCTTGAGTCTACGTAGACCCTCGACTACGGATATGCCCTCGCGGCGTATCATGTAGAATATCTCCACGGCGGTATAGGCCTTGACCGTCACCTCGGGTAGCTGGCGCTTTACGCGGCGTATCATGGCGCAGTAGGTGCCGAGGTCGTGTTTCGGATGTACGCCACCTACGATGTGTACCTCAGTGATGTCGGAGCCCTTGAGCTCAGCGGCGCGTGCCTCGATCTCCTCGAGTGATAGATACCATGCGTCGGCATCGCCCTCCCTACGGCGGAACGAGCAAAACTCGCAGTTGAATAGGCAGATGTTCGTAGGCTCGAGGTGTACGTTGCGGTTGTAGTAGACACTCTCGCCACTAGCCTTACGCTTACGCTCCGTGGCAAGCTCACCGAGCAGCCACAGTGGTGCTTCGCGCCAGAGGGTGAGGGCGTCGTCCTTGGTGATGCGCTCGTTGCGACGAACGGCATCGGCTATTTCATTAATGTTACGCATCGCTATTTGGGTGCTTTACGGTAGACAAATATAGCTATGATGGCAAAGATGATATTCGGCAGCCATACGCCGAGCCATGGTGCTAACGAGCCACCGATGGCTATCTGCTCAAACACGCGGCCGAGCATGATATATCCGAAGCATAGGGCTATGCCTAAGCCTATGTGCATACCCATACCTCCGCGCACCTTACGCGAGGCGAGTGATACGCCTATGATGGTAAGGATGAAGGTCGAGAAGGGGTACGAGAAGCGTGTGTGGCGCTCCACCTCGATGATAAAGACGTTGTCGGAGCCCTTGCGGCGCTGCTGCGAGAGGAAGTCGTTGAGCTCCTCGATGTTGAGAGTCTTGACAAGACCCTTGACATCGACCAGCTCGCGGGCGTCGAGGTTGATGAGCGTGTCGAGATTACGGTACTGCTTGTATCCGAGCGAGCCATCCTCGGTGCGCGAGTAGATCACATATCGAGGTGCTGTCCAGCGCCCCGACTCCTCGTCGAAGGAGGCACTGGCAGCATTTAGTGTCTCAACCATCGTCGAACCATCGTAGCGCTCCATCGCGAAGAAGGGTACACGTTCGAGGTTGGGCGAGTAGCCACGTATGTAGGCAAACGTGCCAGGCTCAATCTGTCGATATACGTGCTGATCGTAGACTATGAGTTGGTTCTTTTTCAGATACTTGCTCTGGAAGGCCACGCTATCCTTCTGGCCTTCGGGTATCACCCAGAGGCTCAGCGCAAGGCTCAGTGAGGCGATAAGTGCAGCACCTAAGGTGTAGGGCCACATCAGTCGTCGGAAGCTCACACCTCCCGAGAGGATGGCTACAATCTCGGTCTGCATAGCCATCTTCGAGGTGAAGAATATCACCGATATGAAGGTGAAGAGCGCACTAAACTGATTGATAAAGTGGGGTACGAAGTTGAGGTAGTAGTCGAAGACTACGGCCTTCCATGGTGCCTTGAGTTCGGTTAAGTCGTAGACCTTCTCGACATAGTCGAACACCACGATGATGATGAACATCATCAAAAGTCCGAAGATGTAGGTGCGCAGAAACTTGCCGAGGATATATCTATCCAGTGTTCTATAACCAGGTATTGAGGGAATAAGTCTAAATCTCATCGTCGTGTAGGTTATTTTATGAACCTCCCTATAGTCGGCGCGATAGTTTTACGACCATTGTCTCCTTCCATGCCTTGAAGTCGCCAGCGATGATATGCTTGCGTGCCTCGCCCACAAGCCATAGGTAGAAGGCCGTGTTGTGCAGTGAGGCTATCTGCGCAGCGAGCATCTCCTTGCATACGACTAAGTGGTGCAAGTAGGCACGGGTGTACTGATGGTCGACGAAGGTGACACCATTGGGGTCTATGGGCGAGAAGTCCATCTCCCACTTTTTGTTGCGTATGTTGATGATGCCCTCAGAGGTGAAGAGCTGACCGTTGCGACCATTGCGCGTAGGCATCACGCAGTCGAACATGTCGACACCGCGGTCTATAGCCTCGAGGATGTTTATAGGTGTGCCTACGCCCATAAGGTAGCGCGGCCTATCGGTTGGCAATACTGCATTACACACCTCGATCATCGAGTACATGACATCCGTAGGCTCGCCTACTGCCAGGCCGCCTATGGCATAGCCGTCGGCGTTGTACTGCAGGACATTGCGTGCTGCCCTCTCGCGTAGGTCGGCATATCCTGCACCCTGAACTATGGGGAAGAGAGCTTGATAATGACCCCACTTGGGTGCTGTCTGATGATAGCGGTTGAAACAGCGGTCTAACCAGCGCTCGGTGAGCGCCAGCGACTTCGAGGCGTAGTCGTGGGGAGCATCCCCTGGGGGGCACTCGTCGAAGGCCATCATTATGTCGGCACCTATGGTACGCTCGGTGTCGATGACACTCTCGGGCGTGAAGAGGTGACGTGAGCCGTCGATGTGCGACTGGAAGTGACACCCCTCCTCCTTGAGCTTACGACATGCTGCTAAGGAGAATACATGGAAGCCACCGCTGTCGGTGAGCATAGGCTTTGTCCACGATGAGAAACGATGTACGCCACCCGCCCGCTCTAAGATATCCATTCCGGGGCGGAGGTATAGGTGGTAGGTGTTGGCCAAGATAATCTGCGCCTTGGCCTCATTCTCCACGTCGCGGTGGAAGATGCCCTTCATCGCTGCGGCAGTGCCTACGGGCATAAATATGGGGGTCTCGATCACGCCGTGGTCGGTGGTGATAAGTCCCGCGCGCGCCTTACTCTCGGGCGCTGTATGTTGCAGTTTAAATTCCATACTCAATATATAACGCGCAAATGTACGAAAAAATTACCAAAGGCAAAAGGGCGTAGGGATAAATCTACAAAACTATTGTGGGACTATCATGCTAAGATGGCTATCGATGCGTAATATATCGCTAAGAAAATGGGCTAAATGTATAGGTATTTTGAAAAGAAAATGAGTTTATTGCGAATGAAAATATTTGCAGTTTAAAAAAAATTTATGTAGTTTTGCGACTGATATTTAGATGTAGTGTGTGATAAGAGTAAAGTATTAACCAATTATAACTATTTAAGTCTATGAGAATCAAAAACTTATTTTACGCTTTGTTTGCGCTACCGTTGTTCTTCTTGGCTTGTGAGGACAACAACAAGGTTGACGAGGTAAAGGATCCTACCGTAGCGGTTGTCGCTGGTGAGGCTACCGAGAACTCGGTATCATTCACTATCACCTCTACCGATGCTAACAAGGTTGCATGGCTTGTTGTTGAGGCAACGGCTACATTGCCTACGGCTACTGAGATTTTTGCTGCTGGTCAGGAGGTTGCAGCTAACAAGAGTGTTGAGGCTACAGCTACTGAGTTGAAGGCTGAGACGGAGTATAAGGTTGTAGCTGCGGCTATGAACTCTAAGAAGAGTGTTATGTCTGAGGCTACTATCACCACATTGAAGGGTGCGGACGAGCCTGGTGACGAGCCTGGCGACGAGCCTGGTGACGAGCCTGGTGATGAGCCTGGTGATGATAAGAAGTACGATGTAGACTTCGTTGCAACGCAGATTTTGACTGGCTATGGTAATCAGGATGGCGTTGACTGCTACATTTTAGAGCTCGGTGATAAGGGCTGGGCAGAGCGTAATGGCGACATGTGGGGTGTTGATGGTGGCACCTATTATGGTTTTATCATCGTACCCTCAGCTAAGGGCAATGGTGTGCTCCCTAATGGCACATATAGCCTTAGCGAGGTTGTTAAACCCAACACTATCGTTTACGAACTTTCGTACCACTATAAGATGGTCAATGGCGTACCCGAGGGTGGCTTTAAGATGTACAAGGATGCTAACCTAACTATCAGCGATGGTAAGGTTGAGGCAGTTGTTGAGTTTGAGGATGGCACTATCCATCGTGCAGTATTCGAGGGCGATCTCTCGGTAGATGACGGCGGTAGCCAGCCTTCTGACAAGTTCGAGGCTACGCACACTGCTACAGAGTGGACATGGGGCGGTGGCTCAAGCTATGGCAATAAGTATAATGTTAAGGGTGAGGACTTCACCGTAAGTGTTCACTTCCCCGCAGAGTACGCTACTGAGGATGGTCTTGCTGCGGGCGAGTATATCTGGACAAATACCTCATGGTGGGGATATAACGATTTCGATAATGAGTTCACTACACGAGAGTTCTATATCAAGGATGTTGATGGTGTGATGATATACGCATCTATCGTTAGAACTGGAGAGGCTCTTGTTGAGAAGAGTGGCGAGGAGTACCATATCCAGCTTACGCTCAATGCTGAGGATGGCACGGTATATATGATTGAGTACACGGGCGAGATTACTAAGCCTACCGTTGGTGGTGGTGATGCTGAGACCATCACATTTACTTCTATGTCTGAGGGTACAGAGTTCATCTCTAATGTGTATCAGTTTGCTTTGAAAGATGATAGTGGCGAGAATACAGTGACCTTGACACTTGATAGTAGCGTTGCTGGTGCAACTGAAATTACAGCCGGCGCCTATTCGTGGGTCAGCTCTCCGACTTATATTTATAATGGTGATGGTAATGCGGACTTCTCATTCAAAAATAAGTCGCTCTATATAGCTGGTACACAATATACTAACAATCAAATTAACGCAGGTACTTGTGCTATTGCTGTTGATAATGATGTTTATACAATCAACATTAATATCACAGTCCTCGATGTAGAGAAGACATTTGAGTATGTGGGCACTATTGGTGAGCAGGCTGGTGGCAACGACGGTGGTGAGGATACCCTGCTTACGAAGCTCGCTACACCCTCGGTGTCGGGTCTTGTTGAGGGCAATGCTGCTACGGTAAGCTGGCAGGAGGTTGCGGGCGCTAAGGATTATACCGTAACGCTCAATGGCACAGACGCTCAGACCGTGACAACAACATACGTTGTATACAACGACCTTGCATACTCGACTACGTATAGCGTCTCAGTTGTTGCTAACCCTGCCGATGCGACCGTAAATAGTGCCTCAGACGCTGGTACAGCAACGATTACTGTCGGTGCTGACCCCAACGCCGGCGGTGGCGACGAGGGCGGTAGTGATGATGGTGGCGAGACTACTGAGAGCTACGAGAACTGGGTGTTTACGGCATCGCTTGATATGGCTACGATGAAGGTCGTTATGACAGATGGCACACACACCGTAGCATGCACACTTAGCGAGATTGCAGGAGCTACATTCTATTTTGGCGGAACTGGTGCGCTATATGTTTATGATGTTACTATAAATGGTGTTGCTGCTGAGAGCGCATCGGGTACGCTCACAATCTCTACAAATCAGGACTACGTGGTTGTTCTTGATGCAGTGATTAATGGCGTTAAATACACAGGTACTTCAACTAACTCTGTTGTATAACAAAAGAGCTTCTTATTATCAAATCATTCGGAGCTTCCTTGCGGGGGCTCCGATTTTTTACTGTCGTTTGCTGAATTTGCTGAATTTGGAACAGACATTTGCAAAACACAATTTTTTCACTACCTTTGCATCGCGCTAATTATTAGGCGGTTTGCTTAATAATGATAGAAAAACTATATAGGGCGAATTTTAGAACACAAACACTCAAATATTATGAAAAACATTTTTAGACTACTTTTTGGAACTCTCGCTCTTGTGGCCATCGTGGGCTGCGAGCAGGAGGGTGTAGACAATCAGGATGGCAAGGTTAAGGCTCTGCCTACGCCCACTGCCACAGCGAATGTGCAGGAGAACAACATCATCGTAGCGTGGGATGCTGTCGACTTCGCAATCTACTACGAGCTGTCGCTCAATGGTGGTGAGGCTGAGAGGGTTGAAACCACAGCCTATCGTTATGAGAGCCTGGACTACAACACGTCATACACAATCTCTATCGTGGCAGTATCTGCCGACCAGACTAAGTTCCTCAACTCTGATCCTAAGGTGCTCGAGGTTGAGATTCCTGCCCTTGAGGTCATGGCATACCGCGAGTGGTACGCCATAGCTCCTGTGACGGCTGTGTCGAACAATGGCCGCTGGGCTGTTGGTGGCTTCGACAAGAATGCTGTAATGATTGACCTCTTCAACAACCGTAGCGAGGATATATTGAATATGGAGTTTTACGATGTTGCAGACAATGGTCTTGCTGTAGGCTCGCGTTTCCGTGGCGCTGACGATGGTGGTACGGCTATCTACTATAAGGATGGTGAGTATTTCGATGTAGACCTCGGCGACTTGGTTGATGACCTCTATTGTAGCGCTCTTTGTGGTGTGACGCCCGATGGAGAGTATGCTGTGGGTTGGTTCTACGACTACAACGAGAGTACATACTACACCTCACTCTTTGGCAGTATTGTGCCTTTTGCCTATGATATTGTCAACGACCGTGTCACAATGCTCCAGTCTGACGACACATATCAGCAGTATCGTGGTGGTACGCAGTGTACGGCCGTATCGCCCGACCGCCGTATCATTGGATATGAGCAGGCTGGCTCCTTGGGCATATTTGGCGTAACATGGGCTAATGAGGATGCTGAGTGGGAGTATATCTACCTCAAGACCGACGAGGAGCGAGCTCCTGTTGAGGCCCTTGGAGGTGCTGGCACCACACTCCTCTCACCCTCGGGTCGCTATGTATATGGCGAGGGTGTGATGGAGGATATTAATGGTGAGATCGCAGCGGCTTACGACTTTGAGAAAGACGAGGTAATGTGGTTCCCCACATTCGCCAATGGCTCTGTTACGGCCATGACCGACGGCGGTATAGCCTTCTTCAATAATGTCCCCTATGGTTATGGTACAACATCATACGTTATCGACACCAACAAGGATTATGAGACCTCTTATACCCTTGTAGAATGGCTTAAGGCCGAGCATAACCTTGACCTCGAGGACTATATTATCGAAGGTATCATCATCATTGGCGCATCTGCCGACGGTCGTACATTGGTGGGTATGACCAGCACCATGAGCGGATATGTTAGCTTCGCCATCAGTCTTGATGGTAAGCCTATGCCTGAGAAGGTCGTAGAGGAGTAGAGTCATATAACAGCAAAATGCTCGCCCTCAAAATGCTCATTTACGTTTAGTAAATATAAGGGTATTCTTACCTGTTTTTATAAGATTTGCCAATAATATGCAAAACATTGATTTTTAGCGTATTTTGGCAAATCTTATTTTCGGTCATATTGAAATTTAGTTTTGTCGAGTAGGTCTTTCAAGTGCGCTTTTGTCAGTAAGCGAATTATATAATCTCCCGATTAGAATGGAAATAGCAACGGAAGTATCAGTATCATAACAATACCCAATATGATTTGTAGCGGCAATCCTACTTTGATATAGTCAGAGAACCTATACTGTCCAGCGTGCATAACAAGTGCATTAGGTGGTGTTGCAAAAGGAGAGGCAAACGAAAGCAAGAGGCATAAGCAGCCGACTTGGACTCATATTGATACTCCTTGCCATACTTACTACAATAGGAATCATAATGGCAACAGTACCTGTATTGCTTACAAACGCTTCCATAACGGAGGTTACTGCAATCACAAGCACAAAGAGCCTTGTTTCATTCGTGCCTGCTAATCTCATCAGTTTTGAACTTGCCATCTTTGCAAGTCCTATCTGGAATATAGCTCCGCCAACAACGAAGAGCCCAATCATCATTATCAGCACATTGCTCGAAGAGCCCGACAATACCTCTTCAGGAGTGAGGATGTCTGTTACCATCAATCCCACAAGGGCACACATCGCAACGATATCAGAGTACGGATAGCGCCAATATGGTCAAAGTTCAAAACTGATCAATTATGCTAATTCACCATAAGGCTGCTAAATGTTTGGTATAGGCAACTTACTAATCCGAATGTAAGAATACCAGCAAGCGAAAGCAACAGAGATATTCTCATATACCAATTACTCTTAAATGCAGGAATCGGATTTTCCGAGCTATCAATATACATAGCCTTAACTACGAGCAGATAGTAGTAAAGTGAAATCACTGTGTTTATCAATGCCAAGAATACCACAAGGTAGTGTCCCTCGTTGAAGGCTGCTGCAAAGACCATAAACTTGCTAAAGAATCCTGCAAACGGAGGAATACCCGCAAGTGAGAATAGTGCTAAGGTCATCACAAGAGCCAGCTTTGGATTTGTTGCGTATAGTCCCTTGTAGTCATCGCGGAGCACTCGATCGCTCTTCTGCTCAATGGCGTTGATAATGCCGAATACCGCCATATTGGCAACAACATAGACTACGATATAGTAGACAAGCGAAGCTGTGCCCTGTGCAGGATTACCAAGCATCGCTAACAATATATAACCAGCCTGCGAAATACTACTAAATGCCATAAATCGCTTCATATTGCGCTGGCGGATGGCAAAGAGGTTACCGATGGTGATGGTAACAACAATGATAATTGATAGCATTGTAGAACTCAACGCTATCATATTACCGAATACCTTAACTAATACTGTCATAAGCGCAAAGGCCGCCGCACCTTTTGATACTGCCGAGAGCATGCCGCCCACAACCGTGGGAGCACCCTGATAAGTGTCTGCTGTCCAGAGGTGGAATGGCACAAGGCTCAGCTTGAATGCTAAACCTGCAAAGACGAATACCATTGCCAAAATCTGTAACTCACAGCCGTGCAGCTTGGGTGCAACATCTGCGAAATAGAGCGAGCCAGTGGCACCATACAACAACGATACACCATAGAGGAAGATGCCGCTCGAGAAGAGGGCGTAAAGGATAAATTTGGCTGCAGCCTCGCCGCTATGCTCCTTGTACTTGTCGAATGCAACAAGGCACGCCATAGGAACGGTCGCTAACTCCAAGCCGAGGAAGAAGAGCAAGAAGTGGTCGGCGCTAACCATAAAGTACATACCAATAAGCGTACTCAATGAAAGAGTGTAGAATTCACCAATCTTATGTTTACTATCCTCACGATTGAGCCAATCGGTACACTGCAAGAATGCCAACAGAGTACCAAACGAGAGTATCGTCTTCAAAGCCGATGCGATGGGCGTAGAGTGGTACATTCCACCAAACAGCGTCACATCAGTGGGTACTATCGTTATAAGCATTTGCACAGTGAGAAGTATGCACGCAATAGGGTGCAAAAGTTTGCGGCGATTCTCTGGTAGAAGAAGGTCGCAGACAAACATTATCAGGAAAACTACAATCACTCCAAGTTCCTGACGCATCTGAAAAAATTGTGTTAAGTTTTCCATAGTTATTAATAAAATTGCGAAATAATAGGTTCAACACTTGAGCTAATCATGTCGCTTGCCCACATAGGAGCAAGGCCAAGTCCCGCCACGCATACGATAAGGGTAAAGACCGCTACCTTCTCATCCCACGAAGCGTCTTTGAGTTTCAAGAACTCTGGATTGTTTACCTCGCCATAAAGGAACTTACCTACGGTACGAAGGATGTAAACAGCCGTGATTACAATACTGCAAGTAGCGATAATGGTACAAACTCGATGGAAGGTGTCTGCATTCTCGAACGACCCCACGAAGATAGTCATCTCGGCAGCAAAACCGCTAAAGCCTGGTAAACCAAGGTTAGCCAAACCTGCAATCACATAGCAGACGGCAAGGCAAGGCATAATCTTCATAAGTCCGCTCATCTGGCGAATATCGCGTGTATGTGTGCGACCGTACATCATGCCAATCAAGGCAAAGAATAACGCGGTCATCAAACCGTGTGAAAGCATCTGCAACACAGCACCCGTACACGATGTGCGTGTCATCATCAGCAAGGCGAAAAGTACCAATCCGCAGTGCGATACTGACGAGTAGGCATTGATATACTTCAAGTCGGTCTGTACGCAAGCACTAAATGCACCATACACAACCGAGATAGTCGTAAGAATAAGGAACATATCGCCCCACATAGCCAAGCCCTCAGGCATAAGGTTCATCGCGATACGGAAACAGCCATAGCCTCCGAGTTTCATCAGCACACCAGCGTGCAACATCGATACTGCCGTAGGAGCCGAGGCGTGACCATCAGGACTCCAAGTGTGGAATGGGAAGAGAGCTCCAAGAATACCAAAGCCGAGGAACAGCAATGGGAAGAAGGTGTGCTGTATAGCCGTTGGTATCTGCATCTGCGCCAAATCCAAGATGTTCATTGATGTTGCGCCTGCGCCATAATAGATGCTCAGAATGCCGATAAGTATCAGTGCCGAGCCTCCCATAAGCATAAGCGTAAGTTTCATCGCTGAGTATTCCTTGCGACCGCTACCCCAAACGCCGATAAGAAGATACATAGGTATAAGAGCCACCTCATAGAACATAAACATCGTGAAGAGGTCGGTTGAGATAAAGAAGCCATAGACACCTACAGTAAGCAGGGTATACCAGAGGAAATACTCTTTGGTCATCGGCTGCAATCGCCATGAGGCAAAGACACCAGTAAACACGATGATAGAGCTCAGTAGGAGCATCACCACCGAAATGCCATCAACTCCTAATGAAAAGCATATATTCAGTGGCTCATACCAAGCTACACTCGATGTATAGAGCATCTCGGCATCGTTTCCTGCATTGCGCAAACCGATATAGTCGAATACGAGATATACGGAGAGGGCAACGAGCAGCGATGCACCTGCGACCATAACTGCTTTTACCTGACCAAGCGAACGCGCAGCCCACAGACCGAGCATCATCGCTAATGGTATAACTACAAAAAGAATAAGTATATTACACATAACCATTTACAAGATTAGAAGAATGATGGTTAATACTACTGTTCCTGCTAAGAACCAGATACAATACTGCTGAATATGAGAGTTCTGCATCCACTTGATTTTCTCGGCAAGGTATGCTGTGCATCTCGCTGACATATTGAAGAATCCGTCAATGATGTGCTTGTCGAACCACGCAATCGGTGTGCTGATACAACGGAAGATAATCTGCTTGGTGACGAATAGCCAAGCCTTGTCGATGTAGAATCGGTTGTAAGCAGCAGTATGTAGCCCTGAAAAACGTGTCGCCAATGCCTCGGCAATAGGTTGCTTACTACGAGCGTAAACAAGTGTTGCGAGTGCAATCGAACACATAGCCACAACCAGCGAGATAGTTGCCGTTGTAGCATCAATATGGATATGATATGCTGTGCCGTTGCTGCTGACAAACTCACCAAATGGTATAAATCCAGCTACGCAGGTTATCACCGCTAATATCATCAAAGGTAGAGTCATTGTCAGAGGCGACTCTTTCGGAGTGTGAGCCTTGTGCAACTCCTTGTTCTCCTTGCCCCAGAATATGCAGTAGTAGAGGCGGAACATGTAGAATGCCGTCATACCCGCAATAGCTGTCATTGTCCAACCCATCAATGGACTGAAATCAAAGCAAGCTGCAAGAATCTCATCTTTCGAGAAGAATCCAGACAATGGCCATATACCAGCGATAGCAAGACAAGCAATGAGGAATGTGATGTGCGTCACAGGCATATAGCGGCGCAGACCTCCCATTGCGCTCATCTCGTTGGAGTGAACAGCGTGGATAATACTACCCGCGCCCAAGAACAACAACGCCTTGAACATCGCGTGGGTAAAGAGGTGGAACATCGAAGCCATATAACCCAAACCACCATTGTGAGGGTCCATTGAGGTTGAAACACCAAGCGCCACCATCATAAAGCCAATCTGCGAAATGGTCGAGAATGCCAACACTCGTTTAATATCGCTCTGCACACACGCCACGGCTGCTGCATAGAGAGCTGTAAATGCTCCGATGTATGCTATCCATGGCAGAACCTCAGGTGCATAGTCAATGAAAAGCGGAAACATTCGCGCAACAAGGAATACACCTGCTACAACCATAGTTGCTGCATGGATAAGCGCACTAACAGGTGTCGGGCCCTCCATTGCGTCAGGAAGCCATATATGCAGTGGAAACATAGCACTCTTGCCAGCGCCACCCACAAACATCAGCGACAGAGCCAGCGGAATCATCGCCCCTGCTGATATGAGGTGTGCGGTGTTAGGCTCAAATGAGAATGTTCCAGTGTAGAAGCCGTAGATAAGAATTCCAATCAAAAAGCCTAGGTCGGCAAAGCGAGTAACGATAAACGCCTTCTTACTTGCTGCAATAGCCGCAGGCTTGGTATAATAGAAGCCTATAAGCAGGTATGAGCTGACACCTACCAACTCCCAGAAGATATACATCTGGAAGATGTTGGTTGCTACGACCAAACCTAACATAGACATCGTAAAGAGCGACAGAAAAGCGTAATAACGCTGAAAACCTCGCTCACCCTTCGTGTAGCCTAACGAGTAGATATGTACCATCAGGCTGACGGTAGAGATAACCACGAGCATCATCACCGAGATAGGGTCGAGCATTACACCAAGGTCAATACTCAAACCTTCGCCAAAAGGCAACCACTTCCAATTATGGGGCATAAGCGTCGGGAAAACTCCCTCAGCATTTCTACCTGCCGCAAAGTAATTGTATGCTGTAAGATACGAAACAACAGCAATGCCCACAAGCGACAGCGTTCCGATAATACCAGCAACTTTGGGTTTCATATAGCTGCCCAATAGTCCGAGCAGAAGAAAGCTTAACAAGGGCAGGATAAGTAATAATATCGTATATTCCATAGCTACTCCTCCTTTATTTTATCGAGGTTCCTCACCTGAATATTCTTCATATTTCGGTATATATTAATGATAATTGCGATAGCAACGGCTGTCTCGGCAGCACTCACACCAATGGCAAATATCGTAAAGAATACACCCTCTAACTGTTCGGGAAACAAGAATCGATTAAACACAGCGAAATTGATGTCCACCGAGTTGAGTATAAGCTCGATACTGATAAGCATCGTTAGCAGATTGCGGCGAGTAAAGAAACCATATATACCTGCAAACATCATAAAGGTCGATAAGACCAAGTACCACTCCATTTGTACCATAACTCTTCCTCCTATCTTTTTCGTGCAATCATAATTCCTCCAACAATACAAGCAAGGAGCAGTATGCTAATCACCTCGAATGGCAACAAATATTGATACTTCTCCGTGCCCATCAGTGAGTAGCCAATGGTGCGAATCTCAAGCTCGCCCGACTGAAATACCGATTCGGTAAACTTATGCTTTACAATAACATAGATACACACTGCAAGACCAGCAAGTGTTGAAAGAAGACCTATAATCATCTTCTTGTTTTTCAGTGGCTCTGCCTTATCACCATCGCTCGATGTAAGCAGAATACTAAACACATACAAGATGGTGATACCACCAGCATAAATCAACAACTGCACTGCACCGAGAAACGAATAGTTGAGTTGGAAATATATTCCTGCCGTTGCAAAGAGCACAAACAGTAGGAATGTTGCCGAACGCAAAATTCGCTTGGTGGTGATAGCCAAAATCGAACATACGCCGATTATAGCTGCCAGGATAATAAATATAATAGTCTGAATATCCATATCTTACTCTTTGTTTAAGGTCAATTTAAGATGATTACGGTCGTAGACTGCATTCTCAAACTCCGTAGAGAACTGAATTGCATCGTGCGGACAGGCATTAACGCATAATTGACAAAACATGCAAGCACCAAGGTCATAGTCGTAACTAATTAAAACCTTTTTGCGTTTGCCACTCTCAGCATCTTCTATCATCTCGGTTTTAAGCGAAATAGTATCGTTCGGACAATTCATTTGGCACAGACCACAAGCAACACACTTGCTCGGGTCGGGCATTGTCAATCGTCCACGAAATCTCGGAGATATTTGCAGAGTATCTCGATTGTCGGGGTACTCCTCGGTTACCTTCTTCTTGAAGAATTCCCTGCCAGTAACACCAAATCCCGTAAGCAACGACTTGATGCCAAAGACGAGAGAACCGACATATCCTCTTTTCTGTTCCATATTTAGAAGTGTAATTTGAATACAACAATAATCGTCATAATCAGCAGATTAAGCATGCTGATAGGAATTAAATACTTCCATTCGAGTGTTAAAATCTGGTCGATACGCAAGCGAGGGAAAGTCCACTTCATCCACATCAACAGCCACACAACGAATAGCGTTTTACCGAAGAACCAGACAACGCTTGGAATGTAATCCATAATGGCATTGAAGCCTTCCCAGCCTGCGATATGCAATGGCATCCAACCACCCAAGAATACGGTTGATGCGACACCTGCCACAACAAAGAGATTGACAAACTCGGCAACATAGAAAAGTCCGAAGTGCATGCCCGAATACTCGGTGTGGAAACCAGCGGTCAGCTCGCTCTCTGCCTCAGGAAGGTCGAATGGGCCACGATTAACCTCGGCATTACCTGCAATGAGATAGATTACAAAGGCGATAAAGGCGGGAATGTGTCCCTTAAAGATAAACCATGCATCCTGCTGTCGCATCACAATCTCCGAGAATTGCATTGTATCGGTAAGAACGATGATGGTAAGCAGGCTGATACTTGCCGAAAGCTCATAACTAATCATCTGCGCACCGCTTCGCATCGCTCCGATCAACGAGTATTTGTTGTTCGAGCCCCAGCCTGCAAGCAGTACACCCACAACGCCAATACTCGATGATGCCATCAAGAAGAATATACCCACATTGAAGTCCAAAACCTCCAATCCTCGACCAAAGGGTAGACAGCTAAATGCCATCACGGATGCGAGGATAACGATAAATGGAGCAAGATTGTAGAGGAACTTGTCCGAACTGCGAATAGAGATAATCTCCTTGGTGAGCATCTTAATCACGTCGCATACGAGCTGTATCGTTCCCCATGGGCCTACACGATTAGGTCCTAAACGACATTGAAACGCTGCACACACCTTACGCTCCATATAAATCATAATCACAGCCACAATAATATAGAGCAGGATGATGCAAATACCAATAAGTACACACTCTATGAATGTTGCAAGACCCAATGGCATGAACGAGAGTAGCCAATTATGAATCCAACTTGTTATAATTCCAAAATCAAACATAACTATCTGTCAATATCAGGTACAACATAATCGACCGATGCTCCGATGGCAATTAGGTCGGCAATCTTAGCATCGCGGCACAGCGTATTCATTGCCGACACAAGCGGCAATCCCGTTGAGCGGAACTTTAGACGATAAGGGTATTTGTCGCCACGGCTCTCCAAGAATACGCCAAACTCACCTCGGCTACCCTCAACGGCGGCATAATAGGTACCTTCGGGAACCTTGATGATTGGTTTGAGTTTAGCCTGAATCTCACCCTCGGGGATATTGTCTATAAGCTGCTCGATGATGTTGAGGCTCTGTTCAATCTCCTTCATACGCACCATGTAACGAGCGAAACAGTCTCCCTCGGTATAGACAATCTCCTCAAACTGCACCTTATCGTAGGCTGCGTATGGATGACGCTTACGCACATCACAAGCCCAGCCCGATGCTCGACCAGTTCCGCCCGTAGCACCGAACGAAATAGCATCCTCACGCGATAATATGCCGACACCCTTTGTTCTTCCCTGCATAATGATATTGCCCGTAAATACATCGTGGTACTCCTTCAGCGTAGGACGCAGATACTTGATAAACTCCTTAACTTTCGGTACGAAGTCAGGCGCAATATCGGCCTGCACACCACCAATTGTATTGTAGTTCTGAATCAGACGCCCACCCGTCGTACCCTCGAAAATATCGAGAATCTTCTCTCTATCGCGGAATCCGTAGAAGAAAGCAGTGAGTGCTCCCAAATCCATACAAGCGCACGAGTAGAACAAGAGATGCGAGTCGATACGCTGCAACTCGTCCATAATAGTACGAATATACTGCACGCGCTCGCTAACCTCTATGCCCATAGCCTTCTCGATACACATGCACAGCGCATGACGATTTTGATGCGCACCGAGATAATCGAGTCGGTCTGTAAGTGCCAATGTCTGCGGATAGGTCAGGCTCTCGCACATCTTCTCAATACCGCGATGTATATAGCCGCAGTGTGCATCGAGCTTTTTGATTGTTTCGCCTTCAAGACTTACACGGAAACGTAGCACTCCGTGTGTGGCAGGGTGTTGAGGTCCTATATTGATAACATACTCATCGTTATCAAATAACAGGTCGCGATGCTTGATAACGCTTCCATCTGGGAGCACCTCGATATACTGCGTGGCGTTCGAGGTCTCCTCGTTGGTCATACGCAACGGATTGAGCGACATGTCGTAATCCTTACGCAAAGGGAAACCTACCCAATCCTCGCGAAGGAAGAGTCGGCGCATATCGGGGTGGCCGATAAACTGAATACCGAAGTAATCGTATACCTCGCGCTCGTTAAACTCGGCACCTTTCCAGATATCTGCAACGCTCAACAAGTGAGGGTCTTCACGATTGAGCGTAAGCGTTTTCAGTACCACATTCTCCTTTGTTGCGATATTCTCAAGGTGATAGACTACGCCTAAGCCCTCTTCGCCCCAATCGACACCCGTAAGCGAACGAAGAAAGTCATAGCCTTTCTCTCTATATTCGAGGGCCACATCGTGGAACTTCTCCTTCTCTATATATATAATGTTCTCCATATCTATTCCTTTTTATCCTCCTTACGATTAACATCTCCGAAGAATTTCTGCGCCTTGACCTTCTTCTGCAACTGAATCATTCCATACAGTAAAGCTTCGGGGCGTGGTGGGCACCCTGGGATAAAGACATCGACGGGCAGAATCTGCTCAATGCCATTAACCACATGGTACGACTTTTTGAATGGGCCACCACATATGGCGCATCCTCCTACGGCAATCACATATTTCGGGTCGGCCATCTGGTCATAGAGTCGGCGGAGTACAGGTGCCATCTTGTGGGTAATAGTTCCTGCCACCATAATCATATCTGCCTGACGGGGGCTGGCTCGGGTAACTTCAAACCCAAAGCGGGCAAAGTCGTATCGAGCAGCGCCAATCGACATATACTCAATACCGCAACAACTTGTTGCAAAGGTCAAAGGCCAAATAGAGTTGCCTCGACCCCAGTTAATCATCTCGTCTAACGAGCCGATTATGACGTTGGTTCCCTCCTTACGGAGTTCGCGAACCATCTCCTCTAAGTATTCTCTATTTTTTACTTCCATTCCAACGCGCCTTTTTTCCAAGCATAGGCAAGGCCTAATACCAATATTAATAAGAAGAATAGAACGGATATAAGGCCCTGAATGCCAATGTCCTGTACAACAGCAGCCCACGGGAAGAGGAATACCGTCTCCACATCAAACATCAAGAATAGGATGGCAAAGAGATAGTATCCTACCTTAAACTGCATCCACGATTTTCCCTGCGTGGGCATACCACACTCGTAGGACTCTCCCTTCTGGGGGTTGTAAGACCTTGGCGATATAGCTCTTGCCACACCCAAGGCTGCGATCACGATTATTACTGCAGTAATAATTACGACGATCAGATAAGTAAAACTCATCATAACTGTTAATGTATATATACGATTATTTTAGTGCATATTGAGCTAATTGTCTTTGTGTCTTATAATTGCGCATACAAAGACCATAGGTACGTATGATAATTCATACGCCCACAATACACATTACAATGAAATGGGAAAGACTCTATATGTTGAGTCGACAAATATACGCAAGTACATATAACGCATCCTCGGGCGATATTAGACTAAGCGACTGTGTGTCGGAAAGGTGGATGCTATTTAGCTTGTAAAATTTTTGACCGATTATTGCGCTCTTATTGTGAGTCTTGTGCTTTACATCCTCCTTCTCGACATTGTTGTTCTTCGTGGCATAGCTGCTCACGGAGTTTGTCGTGGACTCAAATGTTATGGCGCTGGAGTTGTGTGTTATCGTAGATGATGAACTCGAAATATAAGATGTGGGTGCAGCTACTTTAGCTACAGCACCCTTGGAACACATGTCCTGTTCAGAATTTGATAGGCCCATTACGGCCCATAAAATAGAGAACAAATATAGAACAAAAGTCTTCATCTACATCTTTTGATATTTGCTCAATGCGCATAAAACGCGATACAAAGATAAGCAATTTTTTTAATAAATAGCACCGATCTCATAAAAAAAACTACGCCGACGCCATACCTTGAAACGATTATTGCCGATAACTTGATTGTGTAAAATAAATGGGACTGACCGAATTACTTTCGAGTCAGCCCCATTATATTAATAGTGTAAATAGATTACACAAATATATTGACTAAGAGGTATATACCGCAGGCGAGTAGCGCGCTGACAGGGATTGTTAGTACCCATGCCACAAATAGGCTTCGCGTCACACCCCAGCGGACAGCTGAGAGGCGTTTTGTCGCACCCACGCCAATGATTGCACCCGTGATAGTGTGTGTGGTGCTCACGGGAATCTTCAAGAACTCGGTCAAGAATAGGGTAAATGCACCAGCTGTTTCGGCAACGACACCCTCAAGCGGTGTCACCTTAGTGATGCGCGTACCCATGGTCTTGACAATCTTCCATCCGCCCGACATCGTTCCTAATGATATGGCAGAGAAGCATGCTATTGCTACCCAGCTGGGCAACTGGTCGATGCTCTCAATGCCCCACTCAACACCTAACGAGTGGGCGGCGATAAGGGCAGCTGCGATAATACCCATAACCTTTTGTGAGTCATTCAGACCGTGACCGATGCTGAAGAGTGCCGATGACACCAGCTGTAGGCGCTTAAACCATTTTTCGGCTACTGAAGGTTTTACCTTTCGGCAGATATAGTAGACCAAAATCGCAAAACCGAATGCGATAATCATACCGATAAGCGGAGCGAGGAAGATGAAGAGTGCAATTTTGAGGATTATGCTGCCCTGCACGGCCTCAAAGCCGTTTGCCATAATAGCCGCACCTGCAAAACCACCGATAAGGGTATGAGATGATGACGAAGGAATGCCCTTCCACCATGTAAATAGATTCCAGATTATCGCTGCGATGATACCTGCAAGGATAATGGGTAGCGTAATGTAATCCTCGACAACGGTCTTAGATACCGTATTCGCAATTCCGAAGCCTCCGATTATATACTTCGCGATAAAGAAGGCTACGAAGTTGAAGAATGCAGCCCACAGCACCGCCTGAAATGGTGTCAATACTCGCGTAGATACTATTGTGGCGATAGAGTTTGCCGCATCGTGAAAGCCGTTGATGAAGTCGAATACAAGAGCGAGGATGATAATGACAATCAGTAGTTCCATATCATCAAAGCTTAAGCATACTTAATAATCAGGCTCTTAAGCACCTTACCTACATGCTCAGCAGAATCGGTGGTACGCTCCAACTCCTGCATAATCTCCTTGACCTTTATCAACTCAATGCTATCTTTCTCCTCCTCGAAGAGGCGAATCATAAACTCCTCATAAATATCATCACCCTCATTTTCAATATCATGGAGCTCCTTGCAGTAGCCTCCCAACTTCGTAGCATCCTTTCTAAATGAGTCGAGCTCGTCAATTGATAGGTTAATCAGTTTAGCACCGCGTAGAAGGATGTCGCAGAGTTTCTTGCCACTCTCCGAGATAGGATTGGGATTATATATAGCGATACGCTTAGAGCAGCTGTTGATACCATCTAAAACATCATCAATACTTGATGTTAGAAGGTGTATATCTTCGCGGTCAAAGGGGGTAATAAATGTAGAGCCTAATTCGTCGGCAATGGTCTGCACGAGAGCATCGCCTTGACGCTCCAACTCCTTGATGTGTTTGTGAAATTCCATGCGTTCTTTGACCGAGTTGTAGTCAACGCTCTCGCGTAACTCCTTTGAAGCATCCTCAAGGATGTTGGCCAACTGTTTGAAAAGAGGGAAAAACTTGGGCTCTTTGGGTGCAAATCTGCTAAAAAAAGAATTGTTCATAAGGTTAGGTTTTATGTTATTATTTAGGTTCTGCTGTTTTAGGCTTAAATAGTGTCCACAATATAAACATTAGGAATAGTACACCAATGCCTATACCTGCCCAAGTGAGGTACTGGTTATATTCCTCTACCGCCACATATAGATTATCGAGCGATACGATGCCGCCAAGCCAGTAACCCAGTACCGCCAATATTATATTCCATATCATAGCGCCGAGGGCAGTGAAAACGATAAACGTAATGATGTTCATCTTGGCAAGACCTGCGGGGATAGATATTAACTGTCTAACAGCGGGAATGAGACGGCCGATGAGTGTCGATATAGCGCCATGCTTATAGAAGTATGCCTCAGCCTTTTCAACTTTCTGGGTATCAAGCAGGCATAGTCGCCCCCAACGGCTATTGGCAAATCTATATACCACAGGGCGGCCAATCCATACAGCAAGGTAATAGTTAATCAGGGCGCCAACTATTGCTCCTAAGGTCGCAACTACGACAATCATAACGACGTTCATGTCCCCCGTAGTACAAGCCAAGTATGCTGCAGGAGGCACAACAACCTCAGAGGGGAATGGTATAAATGAACTCTCAATCACCATGAAGACAAACACAAATAGATAGCTGGCGTTCTCTACGAACCATTGGAAGAATGATGCTGCATCAAACATTTTTCTGTTTAATATTTAATATTCTACAAATAACACATTAATATTTTCTCTTGTGTTCGGTGACAAAATTAGTATATTATTTAATAACATAAATCATGTTGTCAAAAATTAAACTAATCTTAACAATATTGTAATAGACTACACTTTTCTGTAACATATAACATTTGTGATTATACAACTCTAAATAGAAAGAGCGCGTCCGTAAAGGCGCTCTATACTTTCAATTTGAAAGTGCAAAGGTAGATTTCAATGACAATACAAAAAAAGGAGACTTTTCAGTCTCCCTAAGATTAACTATTTTTGTATTGCCATGTATAAACAATTAACCTCGGAGCAAAGATACGGAATATATTTGGGGTTGCAAGAAAA
>JAFUPR010000035.1 GCA_017481145.1 Alistipes sp.
AAAATGCTTACCTTTGTCATAGCAAAGATTGGAAAACACGCGTTCTTTGAGGCGGTTATTGGGATGCCGATGGAGATTAAGAACGATTTTTCTGACCGATTTTTGCCCTCAAAAAAGGCAACGGATTAGTAGCAAATCTATATCTTAACTCATCTATATACGGTCTTTCAGGACCGCATTACAACCACGGAAGCCCGTTGCGTATTAAACAATCTACCAACAAATTGCATTATTTCCCAATTTCCTGCCATTTTCTCGCGAGTTCTTTCTATCTTTGCAGCACATAAGGGGTGCTACTCATGCTTAGCAGTCTGTGACCGCGGACGGATTGTTGGGTGGGAGAGTGGTTGTAAAGGAATTTCAGCCACCCTTCGAGTGGCTGAGATTAAACCCATCGTACTGGATACGGGTAATGCCGAGACCAGGAACAAGGACATATCTTATGAAGCCCCTTTTCAACTTAATTAATTAAAAGTATGAAAAGGATTTTTTTATTCTTGGTCGCCGTCATTGCTATTCATGCGACCGCTAATGCTCAAGAACTTTTCGAGCGTTTAGACACCTCCAAAGTCTATGAAGTGGAGCTCGTGGAGATTATGACCACGGGAGCTAAGAGTATCACGCCTGTGGCGCACGACAACCTCTCGAAGGAGGCAATAATACGCAGCAGCTATGGTACGGACATACCTACGGCACTCGCTCTAACACCCTCAATCATAGCCACAAACGAGACAGGTGTGGGCATAGGTGCTACCTCTATTCGTCTGCGCGGTACGGATGCTACGCGCATAAATGTGACCATCAATGGCGTGGCGATGAACAACCCCGACTCGCACTCGGTATATTGGTACGACACCCCCGACCTCATATCGTCGGTGGGCACGGTGCAGGTGCAGCGTGGCGCAGGAGTGTCGACCAACGGCACGGGAGCCTTCGGTGGCTCGGTGGCGATGACGACGGATGCTCTCACTACCGACTTCGGCGGCTCGGCATCGCTCTCATACGGCTCGTACAATACCAATAAGCAGGCGCTACACCTCTCCTCGGGGCTTATCAAAGACCACTGGGTTGTCGATGCTCGCCTTACGCACATCGGCTCCGACGGATATATCGACCGTGGCTCTACAGACCTCAAGTCGTACATGCTTCAGGCGGGCTACTACGGCTCGAATACGAAGGTTAAGTTGCTGTCGTTTGGTGGTGTGGCTAAGACATACCTAACCTATAACGGCGTGTCGAGGGAGGATATGGCGCTCTACGGCCGAAGGTATCATGACTCGGGTCAGTATGAGACGTCGGATGGTCCATACGTCTTGGCAGATGGTACACATGTGGATTACTACGACGACCAGACGGATAACTACCTTCAGCTCAACAACCAGCTCGTCGTAAACCACCGCTTCAACCACCAGTGGCAGCTTAACGCAACGCTCTTCTATACCTACGGTTATGGCTATTACAACCAGTATAAGGAGGATGCCTGGCTGGCAGGATATACCAACCTCACCACGGATGTCGAGGAGGCCGACCTCATTCGCCACAAGAAGATGCGCAACCACCTCGGAGGTCTCAATGCGGCGGCTACGTACAACACCTCGAGTCTCGACCTTACGTTTGGTGGCTCGTGGAGTTACTATACCTGTCCGCACTGGGGCACGTTGTCGTGGGTCGATGGCATGGATCGTGATGCTGTGGGTGGACGTTGGTACGACAACGATGTCATGAAGCAGGATGCTAACATCTTCGCGCGTGCCGACTGGAGCATCTATCGAGGCGCGGAGGATGAACTGCACCTCTTTGGCGATGTGCAGTATCGCTATGTACACTATAAGGCGTGGGGTACGAACGATAACGCCATCTGGGGCGATGAGGGTGTCACGATGCAGCCTATCGACGTCGACGAGAAGTATAACTTCCTAAACCCGCGTGTGGGACTGAGCTACATAAATGGTCGCCATAGCCTCTTCGCCTCGGCAGCCATAGCCCATCGTGAGCCTACGCGCTCGGACTTCACCGACCGCCACATGTTCGCTTCGGATGATAGCTATCCTAAACCCGAGAGATTGACCGATATAGAGGTGGGGTATACCTACAAATCACCTCGACTAACGCTTGGGGTAAACCTCTATTATATGCTGTATCGCAATCAGTTGGTCGCAACGGGTATGGTTAACGATGGCGACGATGCACTGAATACGAATGTGGATAAGAGCTTCCGTCGTGGTGTGGAGCTTGCTGCCTCGTGGCAGACGACCAAGTGGCTTACGCTCTCGGCAAATGCTACGCTCTCGGAGAATAAGATTTTGGACTACGTAGACCAGCTGAAGGATAGTCCAACCTTTGGTCAGAACCTCGGCACGATGACCATATCCTACTCGCCCTCGGTGATGGGTGCGGTGATGGCCGACTTCCATATTGCTGGATTCGATGCCTTGTGGCGCACGCAGTATGTTGGCAAGCAGTATTTTACGAACAACGAGACGGAGGCTTTGTCGCTCGACGGCTACTGTGTCACGAATGTCGACTTGGGCTATACGCTGACGACGAAGGCCGAGCAGCGTGTACGCTTTGGTCTGCGCATCGAAAACCTCTTCTCTACGCTCTATGAGTCAAATGGTTATGGCTACTCGTATATGTGGGACGGCGAGCGTTACGACGAGGCCTTCTACTTCCCGCAGGCGCCCATTAACTTTTTGGCTAACGTAACAATAAACTTTTAACGATGGATTGGTCTTGGATATTGCAGATTGTCGGCACAACGCTTGGACTTATATACCTATGGTTGGAGTATAAGGCTAATATTTGGGTGTGGGTCATAGGTGCTATTATGCCTATGGTTCACTGCACGTTGTACCTCACCTCGGGCATCTATGCCGATGCTGCCATGCAGCTCTACTATGTTGCTGCGGGCATCTATGGCCTTATGGTGTGGCGACGCCAGCCCACGCATAGCGACGAGGGACGCATTAAGCATACACCTTTAGGTTGGATTGTACCTCTTGTCGTGTCCTATCTCGTGTTGCATGTGGTGATATACTTCGTGCTTACGGAGTTTACCGACAGCCGTGTACCCTTCTTCGATGCAATGTCTACTGCCTTGGGCATTGTGGCCATGTGGATGCTCTCGCGTAAGTTGGTGGAGCAGTGGTTGGTATGGCTCGTTGTGGATATGATAAGCGTGGGTCTCTACCTCTACAAAGATATACCGCTAACGGCAGGGTTGTATGCCATCTATTGTGTTCTTGCCGTCGTGGGTTTCCTCCGCTGGCGCAGGGTATGTCGCGATGAGGCTACCAGCTAAAGCTGGAGTGACCGCATGGATTGTTAAAAAAAAGTTGAAAAAAGTGCGTCGGGAGCTTTTTTTACTGCGAAATAAATGCTACCTTTGTCGGTATGAATTATCGCAGTGCATACCCCCGACAGACAATCTCCGCAAATATGCGCGAGTTGATGCCTCATGAGCTCGCCGTGCAGGGGCTTATGGATGTAGCCTGTCGCAACCAGGTTGGCCTGATGTCGGGTGCATGTATTGTGGCTGTTCAGGAGGCAAAAGATTGTGAATGTTAGATATTAGACCGCTGATACATAAGGTGTTGGCGGTCTTTGTTTTGGGAATATGTGTAATTATAAAATATCGAGATTATGAAAGTAGCAGTTATCATGGGTTCAACGAGCGACTGGGATGTGATGAAGGCCGCAGTCGAGACATTGGAGGAGTTGGGTATCGAGTACGAGAAGCGAGTTATCAGCGCACACCGTACTCCCCATCTTATGTTTGAGTACGCAACGACGGCTCGCGAGCGTGGCATTGGTGCCATCATCGCTGGTGCTGGTGGTGCAGCGCATGTTGCAGGTGTTACGGCGGCGCTCACAACCGTGCCCGTCATTGGTGTGCCCATCAAGACTTCAGCCCTCGGTGGCATGGACTCGTTGCTCTCTATCGTTCAGATGCCTGGTGGCATACCCGTCTCTACTACGGCCATCAATGGCGCTAAGAATGCTGCTCTTATTGCAGCCTCAATCTTTGCCCTCACCGACAAGGCTCTTGAGGAACGCTTGGTTGCCTTCCGCAAGGCGCAGACCGAGAAGGTGCTCGAGGCTGAGTTGTAGTATAGCTAACCCCCTAACGACTAACTTTTGATTATGAAGAATCGCCGTATATTTGTTGAGAAATACTCACGTTTCGAGGTCGAGGCCGAGACGTTGCGTAACGAGCTTAATACAAACCTCGGTCTAAATATCGAGCATCTGCGTTACCTCAATGTCTATGACCTCTTCGGTTTCTCGGATGAGCTCTTGGAGAAGAGCCGTTATAGTGTCTTTGGTGAGGTTGTCACCGACCTCGTCACCGACGAGTGTGATACCGAGGGTATGCCCTCGTTGGCTGTGGAGTTCCTCCCAGGTCAGTTCGACCAGCGTGCTGCGTCGGCCGTCGACTGCGTACACCTTATCGAGCCTAATGCCGAGGTGAAGATTAAGTCTTCGCGCTTGTATATCTTTGACCAGAGCGTCGATGCGGAGGCTATGGCTCGCATCGAGAAGTATCTTATCAATGCTGTTGAGTCGCGCAAGAAGAACCTCGACATACTATCAGATGTGGAGAGTGCCGAGGTTAAGCCTGTGGCTGTGCTGGAGGGCTTCTGCCAGATGAAGGAGGAGGACTTAGCTCCCTACTGTAAGGCTAATGGCCTCGCTATGAATGCCGACGACCTCCGCGAGGTGGTAAACTACTTCCGTGAGGAGGGTCGTGACCACGTGGAGACAGAGCTTCGCATCCTCGATACCTACTGGAGTGACCACTGCCGTCATACTACCTTCACGACCGAGATTGAGGAGATAACCCTCGACGAGTCGTTCATGAAGGCCGAGATGGAGGAGTCGCTCGACCTTATGCGCAGGGTGCGCAAGGAGCTTGGCCGTGAGGAGAAGAGCCTCTGCCTTATGGAACTTGCAACGATAGGTGCTCGCTACCTCAAGAAGCAGGGTAAGCTCGACGATATGGAGCAGAGCGAGGAGAATAACGCATGTAGCATTTTCGTGAATGTAGATGTCGATGGCGTCATGGAGCGTTGGTTGTTGCAGTTCAAGAACGAGACGCATAATCACCCGACAGAGATTGAGCCTTTCGGTGGTGCTTCGACATGTCTCGGTGGCGCTATCCGCGACCCATTGTCGGGACGTAGCTACGTATACCAGGCTATGCGTGTTACGGGTGCTGGCGATATATACAAGCCTGTTAGCGAGACTATGGAGGGTAAACTCCCGCAGCGCATCATCTCGACAAAGGCTGCTGCTGGCTACTCGAGCTATGGCAACCAGATAGGTCTTGCGACGACCCACGTGCGCGAGGTCTACCACCCCGACTATGTGGCTAAGCGCTTAGAGGTGGGTGCTGTTGTCGGAGCTGTTAAGGCTGAGAATGTGCGTCGTGAGAGCCCCGCAGCGGGTGATGTCGTACTATTGCTCGGTGGACGTACGGGTCGTGATGGCGTTGGTGGCGCTACAGGCTCGTCGAAGGAGCACACGCTAAGCTCGTTGGAGGAGTGTAGCTCGGAGGTGCAGAAGGGCAATGCTCCCGAGGAGCGCAAGCTCGCCCGTCTGTTCCGTCGTGGTGATGTGACACGCCTGATTAAGAAGTCCAACGACTTTGGTGCTGGCGGTGTGAGTGTAGCTATTGGTGAGCTCACCGATGGCCTCGATATATACCTCGACCGCGTGCCTACGAAGTATGATGGTCTGAACTTCTCGGAGCTCGCTATCTCGGAGTCGCAGGAGCGCATGTCGGTAGTCATCGAGCGTAAGGACATGGAGCAGTTTAAGGCGCTCTGTCACGAGGAAAATGTGGAGGTGACGTACGTTGCTGATGTGACAGATACACGTCGTATGCGTATGTATTGGGGCGATAAGGTCGTCGTTGACCTTTCGCGCGACTTTATCGACTCGGCAGGTGCTAAGCACTATACTAAGGCTCGCATTGGAGCTGTTGAGAATAAGAATCCGTTTGAACGTAATATCGAGGGCGCTACAACCACAAAGCGCATGAAGACCAACCTCGCTGACAATAATGTAGTATCGCAGAAGGGCCTCATAGAGATGTTCGATTCGACCATAGGTGCTTCGACGGTGTTGATGCCCTACGGTGGTAAGACGCAGACTACGGAGACGCAGGTGTCGGTGCAGAAGCTCCCTGTGGGTGGCGGCTATACCAATACGGCAAGTATTATGGCCTACGGCTATAACCCCTATATTGCTAAGTGGAGTCCCTATCATGGTGCAGCATACGCTGTGGTAGATGCTTGTGCTAAGGTCGTTGCTGCGGGCGCTCGCTATAACAATATGCGCTTCTCGTATCAGGAGTACTTCGAGCGTATGACCGACGATAAATCGTGGGGTAAGCCTCTGGCGGCGCTGCTCGGTGCGCTGAAGATGCAGGTGGAGTTGGGTCTGCCATCTATTGGAGGTAAGGACTCTATGAGTGGTACGTTCCGCGACATCAACGTGCCCCCGATGCTTATGGCCTTTGGTATCACTACGGTCGATGCACGTACGGTTATAAGCCCCGAGTTTAAGGCTGCTGGCCATAAGCTATACATCATCCGCCATACGCCCGAGGCTAACTATATGCCCTCGACCGAGGAGCTCAAAAACAACTTCTCGTTCGTGTCGGATAAGATTATGGAGGGTGACATCCTCTCGGCCTATGCAGTGGGCTTCGGTGGTGTAGCTGAGGCTGTCGCGAAGATGTCGTTCGGTAATAGGGTGGGTGCAGCACTCGAGTGCGACGAGCAGATGCTCTATAACCTATCATACGGCTCTATCGTTGTCGAGGCACGCCGCACGCTCAACTTCCCCGCGGCGGAGCTTATAGGTCATACTGTTGCTGAGGAGGCTATCTTCGTCAATGGCACACGTCTGCCTATCGACGAGTTGCTGGAGGCAAATACAGAGAGGTACACGACGGTATATGCCGATAAGGGTAAGGCTGGTGAGCCTACACGCGTGAGCGATGGCCGACTATACGCTAAGGAGTATAAGGGTGAGAGGGTAGATAAGGTTAAGGTCTATATCCCCGTCTTCCCAGGTATGAACTGCGACTACGACACTGCCCGCGCCTTTAGGCGTGCTGGTGCCGAGGTGGAGATCTCGGTGTTCAAGAACCTTACGGGTGAGGATGTGTTGCGCTCTATCGAGGAGATGACCGAGTGCATAGGACGCTGTCATATCATGGCTCTTGCTGGTGGCTTCTCGGCAGGTGATGAGCCCGATGGTAGCGGTAAGTTTATCGCCAACGTGCTCAACAATAAGAGCGTCGCTGATGCTATCCATGCACTGTTGGAACGCGGTGGCCTGATGCTCGGTATATGTAACGGCTTCCAGGCATTGGTTAAGTCGGGATTGTTGCCCTACGGCCGCTTGGGTATGGTCACGAAGGCATCACCCACGTTGTTCCGCAACGACATCAACCGTCACATCTCGCAGGTGGTATCTACACGTGTGGGCACAGTAGCATCACCATGGTTGCAGTCGTTCGAGGTGGGTGACATACACTCTATCGCTGTCAGCCACGGTGAGGGTAAGTTTACGGTGAGCAACGAGCTTGCCGAGGAGCTCTTCCGCAATGGTCAGGTGGCATTCCAGTATGTCGATGCGGAGGGCCGTCCTACGACAGACTCGCCCTATAACCCCAACGGCTCGAGCTTCGGTATCGAGGGTATTATCGACCCCAGCGGACAGATTCTCGGTAAGATGGGACATACGGAGCGTTACGAGCGCGACCTTATGAAGAATATCTATGGCGAGAAGGTACAGGATATTTTCTCGAATGCTGTGAACTACTTTGCAAAGAGATAATATGGCTGAGCAGGAAGTATTATATAATGGTAGTAGCAAGACGGTCTTTAGGGGCGAGGGTGACAATATCACCATTCGCTTCAAAGACTATATTGCTGCCTTCTATGGCATCAAGGGCGCAAGGATTGAGAATAAGGCGAGGATGAACTGCTCTATCTCGTCGTTGGTGCTCGGCTATCTTAACGATAATGGCATAAGAACGCACTTTGTGGCGCAGACGAGCGATACGGAGCAGCAGTGTAGACATGTGACACATATCCCCATCGAGGTTATCGTGCGCAATGTCGTTGCAGGCTCTATGGCTAAACGCCTCGGCTTGGAGGAGGGCATCGTTCCCGAGAATACCATCTTTGACCTCTGTCTCCGCGATAACGAACTTGGCGATCCACTTATCAACGACCACCATGCTGTGGCCTTGGGTCTGGTGTCATACGAGGAGCTTGCCGAGATGTACGATGTCACCTCTAAGGTCAATAGCCTCCTCAAGGAGCTATATGCTAAGGTGGGTGTCACGTTGGTGGATTTCAAGATAGAGTTTGGTCGTGCGGCTGATGGTAGCCTCGTGTTAGCCGACGAGCTCACGCCCGACACCTGCCGTCTGTGGGATGTGGCTACGGGCGAGAGACTGGATAAGGATCGTTTCCGTCGCGACCTTGGTCGTGTGCGCGAGACCTATGAAGATGTGGCCGAGCGCCTCGCTAACCTCCTTAATAAATAATAGGTATGCTTAAGGATTCATTAGATATATATGGCGACGACCTCCATGAGGAGTGTGGCGTCTTTGGCATCTTCGGTGTAGATGATGCTCCCAATCTTGCTTACTATGGACTTCATGCACTACAGCATCGTGGTCAGGAGGCTTGTGGTATCTCGGCCTTCGATGGCGATAAGCTCAATACCGTGAAGGGCGAGGGTCTTGTTACCGAGGTCTTCAACCAGCAGAAGTTGGATAAATTGAAGGGACGTATTGCTATAGGCCATGTGCGCTACTCGACAACGGGTGGTGGCGGTGCTAATAATGTGCAACCGTTCTCGTTCAACCACTATACGGGAGACTTTGCGCTGGCACATAATGGTAACTTGGTGAACTCTAAGGAGCTGGCACATTATCTCGAGGTGCGTGGCTCGCTCTTCCACTCATCGTCCGATAGCGAGCTCTTGGCTCATCTTATCAAGAAGGAGAAGAGCGAGAAGCATCGTATCGACAATATCATCGAGGCGCTTAATATGCTTGAGGGAGCCTTTGCCTTCCTCATCATGACCAAGAACCGTATCTATGCTTGTCGTGATAAGCATGGCTTGCGCCCCTTGTCTATAGCTAAGCTCGGCGATGGTTATGTTATCAGCTCGGAGACCTGTGCCTTCGATATCATTGGTGCTGAGTATATCCGCGACATAGAGCCTGGTGAGATTGTCACCATCGACCACCACGGCATACGCTCGAACTACTACTCGTTGTATCAGCGTCACCTTATGTGCGCTATGGAGTATATCTACTTCGCACGCCCCGATAGCGATATTGAGGGTTGCAACGTACACTCCTTCCGTAAGCTTTCGGGTCGTCTTCTGTATGAGCAGTGCCCAACGAAGGCAGATGTCGTCATTGGCGTGCCCGACTCGAGCATAAGCGCCGCCATAGGTTACTCTGAGGCAAGTGGTATACCCTACGAGATGGGACTTATCAAGAATAAGTATATCGCCCGCACCTTCATCCAGCCGTCGCAGGAGATGCGCGAGAAGGGTGTGAGAATGAAACTCTCAGCTGTGCGCTCGTTGGTTAAGGATAAGTCGGTGGTGCTCATCGACGACTCCATAGTGCGTGGCACTACGTCACTACGCATCGTACGCCTGCTAAAGGAGGCAGGTGCTAAGGAGGTGCATGTGCGTATTGCCAGCCCTGCTATAACGAACCCCTGCTTCTATGGCATCGACATGTCTACGCGTGAGGAGTTGCTCTGTGCGCGTATGTCGAAGGAGGATGCATGTAAGGCTATCGAGGCCGACTCGTTGGAGTTCCTCACGGAGTCATCACTCCTAAAGTCGGGTAATAGAAGTGAACTATGCATGGCATGTTTCAACGGCTGCTATCCTACGTCGTTGTATCAGAATAAGTTGAACGATAAATAAAACAATATATAATTATGGCAAAGAGTTATGAAGCTGCCGGTGTAAATCTTGAGGCCGGCTACGAAGTAGTACGACGCATCAAATCGCACGTGGCATCTACTAAGCGCGTAGGCTCGATGGGTAACATCGGAGCATTTGGCGGTATGTTCAACCTCGCAGAGCTCAACATCAAAGAGCCTGTGTTGGTGAGCGGCACCGATGGCGTAGGTACAAAGCTTAAGCTGGCGTTCGAGATGGATAAGCACGACACTATCGGCATCGATGCTGTGGCTATGTGTGTTAATGACGTGTTAGCACAGGGTGCTGAGCCTCTTGTGTTTCTGGACTATGTAGCTGTTGGTCACAACGAGCCAGCTAAGGTCGAGGCTATCGTTGCGGGCGTGGCTGAGGGTTGTCGTCAGGCTGGCTGTGCCTTGGTAGGTGGCGAGACTGCCGAGATGCCAGGTATGTATCAGGATGGCGAGTACGACATCGCTGGCTTCACCGTAGGCGTTGTTGAGCGCTCAAAGCTTATTGATGCTGGCGAGCGCGTAAAGGTGGGTGATGTGCTTGTAGGTATCGCCTCAAGCGGTGTTCACTCTAATGGCTTTAGCCTTGTACGTAAGGTTGTTAGTGATAATAACCTCAAGCTCAGTGAGAGTTATCCCGAGATTCCTGACCGTACGCTTGGTGAGGCGCTTTTGGAGCCTACACGCATATATGTTAAGCAGGTGTTGAAGGTTATTGCCGAGTGCGATGTTCACGGCATCAGCCATATCACGGGTGGTGGCTTCGACGAGAACATCCCCCGTATCTTGAAGAATGGCCAGGGTGTCGAGGTTAAGGAGGGCACATGGGAGATACTCCCCGTATTCCGCCTCTTGGAGAAGTATGGCAAGGTGTCGCATAGAGAGATGTTCAACATCTTCAATATGGGGATCGGTATGGTTATCGCCCTGCCCGAGAGCGATGCTGAGCGTGCAATTGCCATCCTCGCTGAGTGTGGCGAGCGCGCCTCTGTCATCGGACGTGTTACGGAGGGCGAGGGTGTAACTATCATCTAAGTGCTTAGTGGTATGAAGAGAGCCAAGATTGCCGTCTTTGCCAGTGGTAGCGGCAGTAACTATGAGGCTATTGTCGAGGCGTGTCGCGACGGTCGCATCGATGGCGACGTGGTGTTGCTCGTATGTGATAAGCCTGGCGCCAAGGTTCTGGAGAGAGCTAAGCGCTATGGTACGGAGAGTTTTGCCTTCAACCCTAAGGATTACGCCTCGCGCGAGGAGTATGAGACGGTGTTGGCCGATATGCTCGACGAGCGTGGTGTCGACTTCGTCTGCTTGGCGGGATATATGCGCATCGTGGGTAGTGTGCTCCTGAAGCGCTATGCCCAGCGTATTGTCAACATCCACCCCTCGCTGTTACCCTCGTTCAAGGGGGCACATGCCATTCAGGATGCAGTGGAGTATGGTGTCAAGATTTTCGGTGCCACGACACACTTCGTCGACGAGACGTTGGATGGCGGTCGTATTATCGACCAAGGGGCTATCGTCTATGAGGGTAACGACATTGAAGAACTCACGATGTTGATACACTCGATTGAACATAAGCTTTATGTAAAGACTATTAACAAACTGATAAAAGGTAACATATAAATATGAGAGCATTAGTAAGTGTTAGCGATAAGAGGGGTGTTGTGGAGTTCTGCCAAAACCTCCGTCGTCTTGGCTGGGAGATTATTGCCACTGGTGGCACGCAGAAACTTCTCGATGATAGCGGTGTCGAGACTATCGGCATTAGCGACATAACGGGCTTTCCCGAGATATGCGACGGTAGAGTTAAGACTCTCCATCCGAAGGTGCATGGTGGCCTCTTGGCACGTCGTGATGACGAGAGCCACTTGAAGGCGCTGAAGGATAACGCCATCGAGTTTATCGACATGGTATGCGTCAACCTATACCCCTTCCGTCAGACTATCGCCAAGCCCGATGTGAAGATGGAGGATGCCATCGAGAATATAGATATAGGTGGCCCCTCGATGTTGCGCTCGGCAGCGAAAAACTATCGCGACGTTACGGTCGTGTGCGACCCCGAGGACTACGCTCAGATTATCGCCGAGATTGAGGCTAATGGTAACACCGAGCCTACAACACGACTTAAGCTCTCGGCTAAGGCGTATACCCATACTGCTGAGTACGACATGTGCATCGCAACATATATGCGCAAGCAGGCGGAGTTGGACGAGAAGCTCTTTGCGTCGTTCGACCTCGTGCAGACGCTGCGCTACGGCGAGAATCCCCACCAGGAGGCTAAGTTCTACCGCACGGCGGAGGCTGTGCCCTACTCGTTGGCTACAGCTAAGCAGCTTAATGGCAAGGAGATGTCGTACAACAACATTCAGGATGCCAATGCTGCGCTATGTATCGCTCGCGAGTTCTCGGAGCCTTTTGCTGTGGGCTTGAAGCACATGAATCCTTGTGGTGCTGCTATCGGCAAGGATATCAAAGAGGCATGGGAGAAGGCATACGAGGCTGACAAGGTGAGCATCTTCGGCGGCATCGTGGCTGTAAACCGTGAGCTTACGAAGGAGGTGGCAGAGCTTATGAAGCCCGTATTCTTGGAGATTATCATGGCTCCGTCGTTCTCGGCAGAGGCTCTTGAGGTGCTGTCTACGAAGAAGAATCTACGTCTTTTGCAGGTCGACATGACTAATGCGGAGGCTAACCTTACGCAGTATGTATCGGTAAAGGGCGGTCTTCTTGTGCAGAAGCTCGACACCGAGACTAAGGAGGTCGTTGCCGACATGTGCGTTACCGAGCGTAAGCCCTCAGCTGCGGAGCTTGAGGATATGAACTTTGGCTGGCGTATCGTTAAGCACGTCAAGTCTAATGCTATCGTCGTAGTCAAGGATGGCCATACGGTAGGTGTGGGCGCTGGACAGATGAACCGCGTAGGCTCGGCGGAGATTGCCCTCAAACAGGCGCATGCAGCAGGCTTTACAGAGGGTCTTGTCTTGGCCTCTGACGGCTTCTTCCCCTTCGACGATACGGTAACTTTGGCCGAGCAGTATGGTGTCACAGCCCTTGTGCAGCCAGGTGGCTCGGTACGCGATGAGGACTCTGTTAAGAGGGCTAATGAGTATAAGATGTGTATGTTGATGACTGGTATGCGCCACTTTAAGCATTAATAGTTATGAAGATTTTAGTTATTGGCTCTGGTGGTCGTGAGCACGCCATTGTGGAGGCTATTGCCCGCTCACCTAAGGCTGAAAAAATATATGCTGCGCCTGGTAATGCTGGTATTGCAGCGTTGGCCGAGTGTGTGGCTATCAAAGATACCGACGTGGAGGCTCTTGTAGCCTTTGCTAAGCGTGAGGGTATAGGTCTTACGGTCGTAGGCCCCGAGGCGTCGTTGGCTGTAGGTGTCGTTGACCGCTTCCGCGAGGAGGGATTCAAAATCTTTGGCCCTACGCAGGCGGCTACAGAGATAGAGTCGAGCAAGGATTTTGCTAAACGACTGATGAAGAAGTATTATGTGCCCACGGCCGACTATGCCACCTTCACCGACTATGAGGAGGCGATGGCATACGTACGCAAGGGTACGCTTCCCGCAGTGCTCAAGTACGATGGCTTGGCGGCAGGTAAGGGTGTCGTTATCGCCGAGACTATGGAGGAGGCAGAGGCTGCCCTTAAGGATATGCTCCTCGATACGAAGTATGGCGAGGGTAGGGTAGTTATCGAGGAGTTCCTCACGGGCGAGGAGTTTTCACTTATGTGCTTTGTCGCGGGTAATAAGATATGTCCGATGCCCGTAGCGCAGGATCATAAGCGAGCCTACGATAACGACGAGGGCCCCAACACTGGAGGTATGGGTGCATATACCGAACTTCCGTTTGTCACGGCCGAGGACCACGCCTACGCTATGGAGCACATCATGCAGCGCGTGGCTGACGCTCTTGTAGAGGAGGGCAGACCATTTACGGGTGTGCTCTATGGAGGTCTTATGAAGACGCTCACAGGTATAAAGGTCATTGAGTTTAACGCTCGTTTTGGCGACCCCGAGACGGAGGTGGTGCTCCCACGCCTTAAGAGTGATGCTGTTGACCTCTTTATGGCCGTTGCCGAGGGCCAGCAGCCCGCAGCCGAGTGGTCGGAGGGTGCTACGCTCGGCATAGTCTTAGCATCGAAGGGCTACCCTGGTAGCTATGATAAGGGCTTTGCCATACGTGGCACGGAGCGTGTGGAGTCGAAGATATACCACATGGGCACGGCGATGAAGAATGGTGAGCTTGTGACTGCTGGTGGCCGTGTGATGATTGTCGTAGCCGAGGCCGCGACGCTTCGTGAGGCACAGACCAAGGCTCGTGAGGATATAGCCAAGATAGAGTGCGATAACCTATTCCACCGCACTGATATCGGAGCTAAAGCGTTTCGTTAAATAAATAAATGTAAAGTTATGATAATAAAAGGTAAAGATTTGTCGGTTTCGATTAAGGAGGCGCTCAAGGTGCGTGTCGATGTGCTCAGCAAGCAGTATGGCCGCACACCAAACCTCGTGGTGATACTCGTAGGTGACGACCCAGGCAGCGTGTCGTATGTGACGGGCAAGGCTAAGGCTGCCACGGAGGTGGGTATACGCAATACCACGCTACGCCGCGAGGCTACAATCTCGGAGGCCGACCTTCTTGATACTATCGCTGAGTTGAACAACGACGACGATGTTGATGGCATCCTCGTGCAGTTGCCTCTGCCGAAGCATATCGACGAGAATAAGATTATTGCAGCAATCTCGCCCGAGAAGGATGTTGATGCCTTCCACCCTATAAATGTGGCTAAGCTGTGGCTCAAGCAGCCATGCATGCTGCCATGTACGCCCAAGGGTATCATCAAGTTGCTTCACTTTGCTGGGGTTGACATTGCAGGTAAGGAGGCGGTGGTCATCGGTCGCAGCAACATCGTGGGTCAGCCCGTGGCTAAGCTCCTGTTGGATGCCAATGCTACGGTGACGGTAGCACACTCGAGGACGAAGCACCTCTCGTCAATTACGCGTCGTGCCGACATTCTTGTTGTGGCGGTGGGTCGTGAGCGTTTTGTTACGGCCGACATGATTAAGCCAGGAGCTGTGGTCATCGACGTTGGTGTCAACCGCGATACGCGCAATGGTAAGCTCTGTGGCGATGTAGACTTCGAGGAGGCACAGTATATTGCTGCGGCGATAACACCCGTGCCTGGAGGTGTAGGCCCCATGACTATCACCTGCCTTATGGAGAACACCGTCGAGGCATACATTAACCGAATGAGTAAGCAATAAACAATAAAAACTAACTCACCTTACTGCCCTATTATTGAAAGATATAGCAGAGAGATTATGCGCAAGGTGTGGACCGAGCAGAACAAGTTCGATGCCTACCTAAGAGTCGAAATATTGGCCTCGGAGGCGTGGAGCCAGCTTGGCGTAGTGCCCAAGGAGGATGTCGAGAAGCTGTGGAAGAACGCCTCGTTCAGCATCGACCGCATCTATGAGATTGAACAGCAGACACGCCACGACATCGTGGCCTTCACACGTGCCGTGAGCGAGACCCTCGGTCAGGAGCGTAAGTGGGTACACTATGGCCTTACGAGCACCGACGTCGTAGATACGGCCAATGGCTACCTCCTCAAGCAGGCTAACACTATCCTTATGGAGGATATAGAGAAGATGCTCGAGGTGCTTCGTCGTCGCGCCATCGAGTTCAAGTCTACGCCATGTATCGGCCGTACACACGGTATACATGCTGACATCACATGCTTCGGCCTTAAGTGGGCGCTGTGGTACGAGGAGATGAAGCGCAACCTTGCACGTTTCACGCAGGCTGCTCGCGGTGTCGAGGTGGGCAAGATTTCGGGTGCCGTGGGTAACTTCGCCAACATACCACCTTTCATTCAGGACTACGTATGCGAGAAGCTCGGTATCGATAGTGCTAACATATCTACGCAGGTGATCCAGCGCGACCGCCACGCCTACTATATGGCGACACTCGCTGTCATAGCATCGAGCATCGAGCAGATGGCCATGGAGATACGTAACCTTCAGCGTACCGAGGTACACGAGGTGGAGGAGTCGTTCGGCTCGGGACAGAAGGGCTCAAGTGCTATGCCGCATAAGCGTAACCCTATATCGAGCGAGAATATGTGTGGCTGTGCGCGTGTTATGCGTGGCTACATGGCAGCCTTCTACGAGAATGTGGCACTATGGCATGAGCGCGATATTTCGCACTCGTCGTCGGAGCGTATCATCCTTCCCGATGCGACTATGCTCCTTGACTATATGCTCAACCGCTTCCGTGGCATCCTCGAAAATCTCGTAGTATTCAAGGATGTCATGATGGAGAATATCTACCGTACTCGTAAGGTCATCTTCGCACAGCGCGTGATGAACGCTCTCATTGAGAAGGGTTTCACTCGCGAGAAGGCCTACGATACCGTGCAGCCTATCGCCATGCGTGCTATGAGCGAGCGTGCCGACTACCAGGAGCTTCTTGCTGAGAGCCCCGAGGTTATGGCAGTACTCACTCGCGAGGAGCTTGATGGCTGCTTTACGCTTGAGTATTATCTAAAGAATGTAGACTTTATATTTGATCGCGTAGGTATCGAGTAATTTCTTGTGATAAGGGGTCATCTTCGATCCATCCCTAAAAATAGAGACCATGGGCTGTACGAAAGAGTACTATCCCATGGCGCTCTTTTTTTTTGTGATAGGCCACATCTAACCCCCTTCTGACAAGAAATTAGCCTCGCACTATCGCAGCTGTTTAGCCTCGTCTTACTTCTGTTTTAAGCTTAGCTCCTCGATGACATCCATCGCAAGGTCGTAGTCGTAGCCAGCGCTGAGGGCGTGGCGTAGGAGCTTGCCACGTAGCTCGTACTCTGTTGCAGCCTTTGTTGTGTGTAGCTTGCGTTCTAATCGTGCGCGTAGGCGTTCGCGGACATCGGCGTCGTCAAGCATGGCCAACGTCGCAACGATAATATCCTTGGCTATGCCCTTTTGTCGTAGCTGCATAGCTATCTTACGTGCCCCCCAGCCCGCGAGTCGCGACTTCTCGCGTGTGTATGCCTCAGTATATCGGCGGTCGTCAATAAAACGCTGTGCTACAAGTCTCTCCAATACACCTTGTCGTTCAGCCTCGGGGACACCCCATGTGCGCATAAGACGCAGGGCATCGCCCGACGACCTCTCGCTACGGGCACATAACCGCATGAGCGATTGCAGTGCCTCAGCAGCACTCTTCGTTACTCTCTTTTTATCGTCGCACATATCATTCTTGGTTTTCCTCTGAAGTCCTCTCGTAGTGAGGTGTCGTAGCCCTCCGCAGCGAGCATAGCACGCATATCCTTGGCAAGTGACTCGTATATCTCGAAGTATAGATGTCCGCCCTCGGCGAGCATCACACGTGCCGTGTGGGCTATCGAGCGGTAGAATAGCAATGGGTCGCTATCGGGTACAAAGAGTGCCATCTGTGGTTCGTGCTCCGTGACATTGGGGCGCATAAGCGCCTTGTCTGCCTCGGGAATGTATGGCGGGTTGGAAACGATAATGTCGAACTTACCCTCTACGGCTGCTGAGAAGTCGCCGAGGGCATCTGTCTCAACAAATCGTACCTCGGGGGCGTAGCGCTGGGCATTGCGGCGGGCAATGGCGAGAGCCTCAGCGGATATATCTAAGCCCCACACCTCGCTACCATGCACCATGCGTGCAAGGGCAAGAGCTATGCACCCGCTACCCGTACATACATCGAGGATGCGCTTGGCATGGGATGATTCAGAAGCTATCCATGCAACCAGCTCCTCAGTCTCGGGACGGGGTATGAGTACGCCCTGAGCTACATATAGTTCCATGTCGGCAAAGTAGGCGCTGCCGAGGATATACTGCACAGGCCGCCATGAGCGTAGCTCGCTACATAAAAGCTCTATGTCGGGAATGTCGAGCGTGGCATTGGGCTCAACGAGTAGTTCGCTACGTGTGATGCCACCGCGGTTGGTGGTTATCATCTCGGCAATCTGTCGCGCCTCAACCTTGGGATAGCACTCCGATGCCGCACTCTCCAAGAGGCGAAATATGTCGCGTCGCGTGGTCATATCACAAAGTCCTAAGATATAGGTCGGCAAGCGCTATCGCCACCGCAGCCTCCACCACAACAGTAGCACGACGGGCTATGCACGCATCGTGACGGCCACCGATGGTTAGTGGCTCAATGCTCTTATGCTCAAAGTTGTATGTGTCTTGAGCTAAAGTGATGCTTGGCGTTGGCTTGATGGCTACGCGTAGGTGTATGTCGTTGCCATTGGTTATGCCGCCATTTATGCCACCCTCGTTGTTTGTGAGGGTGTGACCCTCTGAGTCAATGATTCTGTCGTTGCGCTCCGAGCCAAGTCTCTTTGTACCCTCAAATCCATCGCCAAACTCTACTCCCTTAACTGCGGGTATGGAGAAGAGTATGTGGGCAATGACGCTCTCTGCCGAGTCGAAGAATGGCTCGCCAAGGAGGGGCAATACGCCCGATACGCGACACTCAATAACGCCACCAACGGAGTCACCCCTGCGTGCAACGTCGGCGATGATGGTCTCAAAATGGTCGCTATTGCTGTCGCCACTGACCTCCGCGAGGCGTGTGCTGAACGACATGTCTTTGATTATCTGTTTTGCTACAACTCCTGCAGCAACGAGTGCCACAGTCATGCGTCCCGAGGCCATGCCTCCACCAGCGAGGTTGTACTCCTGACCATACTTCCTTCGCTGCACAAGGTCGGCATGCGACGGACGAGGATGGCTTGCAAGATGGCTATAGTCTGCGGTGCGTGTGTTGTCGTTACGGAAGGTTATGCGAATGGGAGTGTCGGCTGTGCGACTATCTGTGTCGAGCCCCTCAATCGTGGGAATATCGGCCTCATGGCGTGTGGTCTCGCCACGTAGCGAGGGACGACGACGGTCGAGGTCGGCAGCAAACATGTCAGCAGTGAGACGTATCCCCTTAGGGATGCCCTCAAGCATGATACCCACCTCCCCGGCATGTGATGCCCCGAAGGTGGTGACCTTCAACCTATGGCCAAACGTGTTATTCACGACCTCCCTGTTTTAGAGTATTCATATCCTCGAAGAACGATGGGTAGCTCTTCGATACGCACTCGCGGTTGTGTATCTCTATCTCCTCGTCGAGGCGTAGTGTTGTTACGGCCAACGACATAGCTATACGGTGGTCGTCGTGAGAGTCTACCTCTGCAGCCTGAGGCTTGCCGCCTACAATACGCATAACATCCTCGTCATAGTCGAGCTCTATCTCTATGCCGAGCTTGGCATACTCCTCCTTGAGTACCTCGCCACGGTCGCTCTCCTTGCCTCTAAGGCGTCCAATGCCGCTGATGGTCGATACTCCCTCGGCAGCAGCAGCCAGTGCTACGAGCGCGGGGAATAGGTCGGGGCAGTGTGTAGCATCGAAGTTGAAGGCGTCAAGAGTGCGATGGGCGACGGTGATCTTGTTTTCCTCGATGATGATTGAGGCACCAGTGCGCTCTAAGGCGCGACAGATGGCCGTGTCGGCCTGACGCGATAGGGTAGATAGGTTGTGAAGTGTCACCTCGCCAGCTATGGCCGCCGCAACCATGATTATGGCCGCCGCGCTCCAGTCGCTCTCGATGGTGTAGTCCACGGGCTTATACTGTTGGCCTCCCTCGATGTAGAACTGCGAGTAGTCGCCCTCGTTGTACATCACGTCGATGCCAAAGCGCTCCAACGTCTCGAGGGTCATGTCTATGTATGGTGTAGATACAGCTCCATCGACCTCAATGGTTGTATCGCGCTCGGCTAAAGGTAGGGCTATGAGTAGGCCTGTTACGAACTGCGACGACATGCTACCATCCACCGTCACACGTCCACCCTTTATTGGACCACACACCTCGATGGGTAGCTTTCCACCTCCGTCGCGTACACTCACGCCCAGCTCCTTGAGCGGCTCCACCATCATAGACATGGGTCTATGGCGTAACGTGCCCTCGCCATCGATGGTTATAGGGCTCGATAAAAGTGCTGCAATAGGGGTGAAAAGACGTGCTGCAAGCCCCGACTCGCCTACATTGAGGCTCTCGGTGATGGGTTTTAATCCACCCTCGATGATGAGCGTGTCGCCATCGAGTATTTTGACCTCAGCGCCAAGACGCTCTATTGTGGCTATGGCTGAGCGGGTGTCGTGACATAACTCTATGCCACGAAGTGTTGTGCGCCCAGGGGCGAGAAGTGCCGCAGCTAAGGCGCGTTGAGCATAGCTCTTTGAGCAGGGCGGAGTTATCTCTCCGCATAAACGATTCCCAAGAGGGACGGTACTGTCATCCATATATTACGTGTCGTTGTTCTCAATGCTATTGATCGTCATCCGTGTCATCCTCCGAGACCTCGTGTACATGGCCTAAAGCGCGTAGTGCCTCCTCGCGTTCGCGCTCCTCGCGCTCCTTGCGCTCGCGAGCCATCTGTGGTGAGGTGCGTAGCTCGAAGTTACTGCCGAGATATACCTTACGTACCATCTCGTCGTTAGCAAGATCCTCGGCCGTACCCGTCTTCAATATCTTACCCTCGTAGAGTAGGTATGTGCGGTCGGTGATGGCCAATGTCTCGTCGACATTATGGTCGGTGATGATGACGCCAATGTTCTTATCCTTCAGTGTGCCCACGATACTCTGAATGTCCTCCACAGCGATGGGGTCGACACCAGCAAAGGGCTCGTCAAGGAGTATGAACGATGGGTTTATGGCTACGGCGCGCGCTATCTCGGTACGGCGACGCTCGCCACCCGAGAGCTGGTTACCATAGCTCTTGCGCACCTTCTGCAAGCGAAACTCCTCGATAAGGCTCTCGACGCGCTCTTTCTGGTATTTCTTCGAGTACTTGGTCATCTCGAGTACGGCACGTATATTGTCCTCGACCGTCAAGTGGCGGAATACGGATGCCTCCTGAGCCAGATAACCTACGCCCATCTGTGCGCGGCGGTATACAGGTAGCGACGTGATGTCCGACACCTTGCCGTTGTCGTCCTCGAGGAATATACGTCCCTCGTTGGGTTTGATAAGGCCTACAATCATGTAGAAGGTCGTTGTCTTACCAGCACCATTGGGGCCCAGCAGACCGACAATCTCACCCTGATTGACGTCGATGGTCACATGGTTCACGACAGTGCGTGATTTATAGGATTTTACTAATTCGCTTGTGTATAGTCGCATACTTTTTTTACAAATTTTTCACAAAGTTATTACTATTTTTCAAAAAAATATATTATATTTGGGTAAATTTTCTACACAACGAAAAATTATGGACACCGAACAAGGAGTATTACTACACGATAAGCTACGTGAGTATTTCGGATTTACATCGTTTAAGGGCAACCAGGAGGCTGTGATTAACAATGTCTTAGCTGGTAAGGATACTTTTGTGCTCATGCCTACGGGCGGTGGTAAGTCGTTATGCTACCAGCTCCCGGCGCTCATCATGGACGGCGTGGCGATAGTTATCTCGCCACTTATCGCTCTGATGAAGAATCAGGTTGATGCTATGCGTACCTTCTCTACCGAGTCGGGTATTGCTCACTTCCTCAACTCGTCACTCAACAAGTCGGCGATACAGCAGGTGCGTCAGGATGTGTTGGAGGGTCGTACAAAACTGCTATACTTCGCCCCCGAGTCGCTTACGAAGGAGGATAACATCGCTTTCCTACGTAAGATAAAGGTGTCGTTCTATGCCATTGACGAGGCGCATTGTATCTCGGAGTGGGGTCACGACTTCCGTCCTGAGTACCGACGTATTCGTCCTATCATCAACGATATTGGCCAAGCACCGCTCATAGCCCTTACGGCTACGGCAACACCCAAGGTGCAGATGGATATACAGAAGAACCTCGGCATGACTGATGCTACGGTATTCCGCTCGTCGTTTAATCGTCCTAACCTATACTACGAGCTACGCCCAAAGAATAACGTAGACCACGACATCATACGTTTTATCAAGCAACACGATGGCAAGAGTGGCATCATATACTGCCTCAGCCGTAAGAAGGTGGAGGAGTTGGCCGAGTTGCTCGTAGCCAATGGTATCAAGGCTTTAGCCTACCATGCGGGCATGGATGCACAGACGCGTGCCGACAATCAGGACGCCTTCCTACACGAGAGGGTCAACGTCATTGTCGCTACCATAGCTTTCGGTATGGGTATAGACAAGCCCGATGTGCGCTATGTTATCCATTACGACATCCCGAAGTCGCTCGAGGGCTACTATCAGGAGACAGGCCGCGCAGGACGCGACGGAGGTGAGGGACACTGTTTGACATACTATAGCTACAAGGATATCCAGAAGCTTGAGAAGTTCATGCAGGGTAAGCCCGTTGCGGAGCAGGAGATTGGTAAGTTGTTGCTGTTGGAGACAGTATCATACGCTGAGAGCTCGATGTGTCGTCGTAAGTCGCTACTGCACTATTTTGGCGAGACATATACCGAGGCAAATTGTGGTAGCTGCGACAACTGTTGCTATCCTAAGCCTAAGATTGATGCTAAGAAGGAGATGCAGCTGGCACTGGAGGCTCTGTGCGATATAGGCGATAAGTTCAAGATTGACCACCTCGTATCTGTGCTTATGGGTAAGGTTACGGCCATGGTCAAGAGCTATAACCATAATAAGTCGGAGTTCTTCGGCGCGGGTGAAAATAAGGATGCGCGCTTTTGGAATGCCGTCATCCGCCAGGCACTAATCATGGGTCTTGTGGATAAGAATATCGAGAATTATGGACTTATATCTGTGAACGATAAGGGTAAGGCCTACATCAAAAACCCGCAGAGTGTGACGGTAACCATCGACCACGATTACGACTCGGAGGAGGATAATATGGCTATGGGTGGCCCCATGAAGGGTGGTGGCGTTGCCGACGAGGAGCTCTTCGTTATGCTTAAGGATCTACGTCGTAAGGTAGCGAAGCAGAACGACCTGCCACCGTATGTTATCTTCCAGGACCCCTCGCTCGAGGATATGTCTATTCAGTACCCCATAACTATGGAGGAGATGCAGACAATATCGGGTGTCGGTGCTGGTAAGGCGCAGAAGTTTGGTGCAGAGTTTATCAAACTCATCAAAGCGTATGTCGAGGAGAAGGAGATTGTACGTCCTCAGGACCTCGTGGTTAAGGGCGTGGCTAACAAGTCGAACAACAAGATATTCATCATCCAGTCTATCGACCGAAAGATGGACTTCGAGGATATCGCGCGCGCGCGCAATTTAGATATGGATGAGTTGCTCTCGGAGATTGAGGCCATCGTCAACTCGGGTACACGTCTCGATATACAGTACTACCTCAATACGCTTATGGATGAGGATAAGGTCGAGGATATATACCTCTACTTCAAGGAGGATGCTGAGACAGACTCGTTGGATGATGCCATCGAGGAGCTTGGCTCGGAGTATAGCGAGGAGGAGATTCGCTTGGTGCGTATTAAGTTTATATCGGAGGTGGCTAACTAATGGCAGAGGTACGCGCAAAGAAGGCTTTGGGTCAACACTTCTTGACTGATCTGAACATAGCCAAGAAGATTGCCATGTCACTCTCGGGTGGCACGGCTGAAAGCCCCGATAAGGTGTTGGAGGTTGGCTGTGGCATGGGTGTGCTCACGCAGTTTCTGCTCGAGAGGGAGGATGTTGTGACCTATGGCGCGGAGATTGATAGCGAGTCTGTGGAGTATCTTCACAGCCACTATCCCGACTTCAGCGAGCGCCTTACTGAGGGCGACTTCCTGAAGATGGACCTTAGGGCTACGTATGGCTCAAGACTCAAGATTATAGGCAACTTTCCTTATAATATCTCATCGCAGATATTTTTCAAGGTCTTAGAGAATAGGGATATAGTTCCCGAGTGCGTGGGCATGATACAGCGCGAGGTGGCTGTGCGTCTTGCTGAGCCTCCAGGCTCTAAGGAGTATGGCATACTGAGCGTTCTGCTTCAGGCGTGGTACAATATAGAGTACCTTTTCACCGTGGGTGAGAAGGTATTTAATCCACCACCCAAGGTTAAGAGTGCCGTTGTGCGCCTTGTACGTAACGATGTCGAGAGGTTGGACTGTGACGAACAACTCTTTATCAAGGTCGTTAAGGCATCTTTCGGACAGCGCCGTAAGATGTTGCGCAACTCGTTGAAGGCTGCCTTTGGTAACTTTGGCGGTAGAGAGCATCGCTTCTTTACGATGCGTGCAGAGCAGCTGTCGGTTGCCGACTTTGTCGAGCTCACGCAGTGGGTGGCCGAGAATAGAGAGTAACGCATATTGTTGAACTATTGGGCGCGTGAGGTGATACCTGATGCGCCTTATTTTGTGGTTGTATGTTGGATAAGTTTGTACCATATAAGATTGACGCAGAGGAGTCGTTTGAGAGCTCTCTGCTGGGTGATGTGAAGGCGGGATTCCCTTCACCTGCCGAAGATATGCGCGAGAAGTTAGACCTTATAAAGTTGCTCGTAAGGCATAAGGCTTCAACATTCTTCTTTCGCGTTAGTGGCGTGTCGATGATAGATACGGGCATGGATGAGGGCGATATTATCATCGTGGATCGTGCCATTGACCCTTACAACAATTGTAAGGCTGTCTGCTTCATCGATGGCGAGTACACCGTTAAGCGTGTCGAGATACACGATAAGGGTGTACGACTGATGCCTGCCAATGAGAAAAATTCAATATATAAGCCTATTGAGGTGTCGTCGGACAATCAGTTTATCATCTGGGGCATCGTTACCTATGTAATCAAGAAGATGTAGAGATGTTTGCCCTTGCCGACTGCAATAACTTCTTTGCCTCGTGTGAAAGGGTTTTCCGCCCAGACCTGCAAGGCAAACCAGTCATCGTACTTTCAAACAACGATGGCTGCGCTGTTGCACGAAGTAATGAAGCGAAGGCACTCGGCATCAAGATGGGTGACCCGCTGTTCAAGATTAAGTCCATCGTAGAGAAGCACAATGTGGCGGTCTTTTCGGGCAATATGGCTCTCTATGGTGATATGTCGCAGAGAGTGCGTTGGGTTCTGGAGGAGTTTGCTCCGAGCATAGAGGTTTATTCCATCGACGAGGCGTTCCTCGATTTGCGAGGTATGCAGAATATCGACTTTGATGCCTACGCAAAACGAATATCGAGCGAGTGCTGGCGACAGACATCCATCCCCGTTTCGGTTGGTATTGCCCCGACCAAGACACTTGCAAAGATAGCATCAAAACTATGCAAGCAGTACCCGAAGTTGTGCGGTGGTTGCTATATGCACCGTCCAGAGGATATTGATAAGGTGTTACGAAGGTTCCCAATAGAGGATGTGTGGGGTATAGGTCGTAGGTCTGCACCAAAACTCAAGGCTCGGGGTATAAATAGCGCCTACGACTTCACGCAACAACCTGAGGGTGTGGTGAGGTCTATGTTCGGCATAACGGGCTTAAGAACGTGGAAGGAGCTACACGGGACGCCTTGCATTGAGTTTGAGGATGGCTTTGAGGCTAAGCAGTCAATATGCGTATCGCGCAGTTTCTCAGCTGAGATATACGATGTTGATGAACTCGCAGAGCAGGTGGCTAACTTCGCTGCTACGGTCGCCGAGAAGCTGCGTAAACAACGCTCCGTGGCGGTAGAAATGTCAGTCTTTGCCTTTACTAACCGATTCAAGGATGGTGAGCCACAGATGTATGGCAACCAGCTTGTACACCTCGCAATGCCCACTAACGACCAGCGTACCATCGTCAGCCGTGCCGTAGCTACCATGCGCGAGCTTTACCGCGAGGGCTATGGCTTTAAGAAGGCGGGGGTTGTGGCCACGCGTATAGTGGCGACTGAGAATGTTATGCACTCGCTCTTTGAGGATGCCGAGGCGTTGGAGCGAGAACATAAACTTACGTCTGTTGTCGATGCTGTAAATCGCACCTTCGGTCGTGGGGCGGTCAAGCTTGCCATCCAGGGTAGCGGTAGGGTAAAGTCATCGAGCGAAAGTCAATCTCCCCACTACACGACACTCTGGAGCGATATCCCGACCGTTACGGTTAAGTAGCGATAATAGCCCGTCGTGACAAAGTCTGTAGCCCGACCCAGCGGTCAGCCCTTGTGAAGACGTTGCGATGAACGCAACGTCACACATCGCCTATGTGTATTGGTATAACTATTGCTAATGCTACTATAAGAAAGTATGATTGATTTTATGATTGTACATTAGATTTTCTTATTACCTTTGCACTGTGAAAAGAAAACAATAACACTTAAAACTAAAGAGAATATGGATAAGTATACATGTGTACCTTGTGGATGGGAGTACGATCCTGCAGTTGGTGACCCAGATAATGGCATCGCGCCTGGAACAGCTTTTGAGGATCTGCCAGATGATTGGACATGTCCCGTTTGTGGCGTAGGTAAGGATCTGTTTGAGAAGGAGTAATAACACGTAACACTAAAATATTATGGAGATTAAGGATAAGGTATTAGCAACAATGAAGGAGGCGGGTGAGCCTCTAAATGCAGGTAAGATTGCGGAGCTTAGTGGCATCGATCGCAAGGATGTTGACAAGGCTATGAAGCAGCTTAAGGACGAGGGTGCAATAATATCGCCCGTGCGCTGTAAGTGGGAGCCTGCGAAGTAAAAAAAGTAAATACTGAAGAACAGGGGATGGCTAAGTTAGCCATCCCCTGTTCTTCAAGAAGTTGAATGAGTGTTACCCCATTTTCTCGTATACGATGATTGTTGCATGGTTGCCAACTTGATTAAACGTAAATTCTCTATGGATATTATACCTTCATAATATTCTTCGCCTACGACTCAATAAGTCTGTATCGCCTGACCAAAATATTCTATTATTGTGTAAAAATTACGCGAATTATTTGTTGGTTACAAAAATCCTATTTAACTTTGCGTAAAATAAACGCAATAGCGTATGAACGAGCAGAGATTTTGTTATAAGTATCCACATCCAGCAGTTACGTCCGATTGTGTGATCTTCGGTTTTGATGGAGTAGGTATCAAGGTATTGTTGATTCAGCGTGGCATCGAGTCTTTTAAGGGTAAGTGGGCATTCCCTGGCGGTTTTATGAAGATAGACGAGACTGCCGAGGAGTGCGCAAGGCGCGAGCTGGAGGAGGAAACAGGGTTGAAGAGTGCAGCCGTGGAGCAGTTCTACACATTTTCGGATGTGAACCGTGACCCTCGCGAGCGAGTGATTACCGTGGCACACTATGCACTAGTACGACTCTCGGAGGTTAAGGGTGGCGATGATGCCGCTTTGGCTCGTTGGTTTGCTATGGACGAAGTGCCGAGCCTTGCCTTCGACCATGACCGCATCTTGCGAATGGCTGTAAATCGTCTAAAGGAGCGCATCTGCTTCGAGCCTATAGGCTTTGAGTTACTACCCGAGGTGTTTACTATGACCGAGTTGCAGAACCTCTACGAGGCAATTTTAGAGGTTAAGTTCGATCGTCGCAACTTCTACAATAAGATGCTTAAGCTCGGCATACTCACCGAGGCAGAGCCCCGCCCTGCAAATGCTTCACGCCGCACACCGACGAAGTATCGCTTCAATGCTCATAAGTATGCAGAACTTAAGCAAAAGGGTTTTAGGTTGGAGTTTTAAAAGGGCAAAATGAGCCCAAAAGCGACCGATATAGAACCCCGCGACAACGAACCACATTTATTTTACTAATTTATAGAATATACCTTAATATGAAGAGACTCTATCTTGATATGGATGGCGTGCTGGTGGACTTCCAGTCGGGCATCGATCAGCAAGATGAGGTGACACTCAAGGAGTATGAGGGACGCCTCGACGAGATACCTGGACTATTCGGTGTCATGAAGCCCATTGAGGGTGCCATAGAGGCGGTACATAAACTCAATGAGCATTATGACTGCTATATACTCTCGACAGCGCCATGGCGCAATCCCTCGGCATGGAGCGATAAGGTGTTGTGGGTGACTCGATATTTGGACGATGTATTTCATAAAAGGATGGTCATCACCCATTGTAAGCATCTGTGCAAGGGTGATATCCTCATAGATGACCGAGGTAAGAATGGTACTAGTGAGTTTGAGGGCGAATGGATAAAGTTTGGCTCAGAACGCTTTCCAAACAGGGATAGCGTATTAGACTATCTTATGCCAAAAGATTTGTGATGGCGATAGATTAAACCTAATGATGCACTCAATGTTGGTGTGAGCTACATGATTGTGAGACTTAAAACATAATTAACGATGAAGAATTATTTTAGATGCTTTAGAGATCTATTGTTGTTAGTCGCCGTAGTAGGTGTGTCGTGCTCGGCGTTACGTAAGTATGACCGTGTGGAGACTACATCTGTTGAGCGATATAATATCGTCTACGATGATGGCAAGTGTGGTCTCTACGATATCCAGGCCGACAGTCTTGTTACGGCTATCAAGTACGACGTATTGAAGTATGGAAGAACGACGTCGGAGCAGGGTATTGAGTTTACCGTATGGACAAGCCAGATGGACAACTACGTAGGTATGATAGCTGTTGATGGCGCAACAAACAGCGCCACGGAGATCATGTTTCCTCGATAGTTACGACCACCAATGTGAAACCGATGACTGCTATAGCATGCCTCGAATATAAACTTTGTAAATATGAATAAACATTTAGTGTACACAATTACGGCTCTTTTACTCCTTGTCCTCAGCGGTACGAATACGGTGCAAGCCTGTGCAATGGAGATGTTGCCGAAGGATGATGGCGTTAGTATAGATTATACTGCAAATGCCGCTGCTATTGAGGCAAAGAAGCAAGAGATGCTCACTGCTGCCGATAGTGTTACGAACTTTGGGCTCTCCGATGATTCGCAAGACCCGCATGCATATTGGCTGATGACCAGAATGATGTGTATGTTACAGCTGATACAGACAGCCGATGACGACTGGGCGTGGATGCTGGCAATGAACGACAGCGTTAATGATTATAACGCACGTCTGGGACGTAAAATAGGATCGGTGGATGCTGCTATATTGGCTATCGAGGAGCTGTGTCAGTGGCTAAACACAGGGTATCAGTATGACATTAACTATGCGAGTTATGTCCGCATGGCGGCGACACACTATAAGACGGTTTATGAATATTATAAACTCATAGCGTCGATAAAGGACTACGATGATACATGCGACAAAGATGTTAATCTCCAAAGAGCATGCTATGAGGAATTCTGTGCATGGTTCGATGTGTATAACTCTGTAAATGGTATTCTTACTTTTTATACTCATGGAGGCTCGTTCCACTCAGCATTACCTATGGATATTAATGCGATGCTGTCCGAGTGGTCGCAACAACGCACCGACGAGATTGCTATTGAGCGTACAATACTCGATAAGTGGGATTGGATTCCATATAAGAGCACGGCAAGAAGTGTACATCCTCGCCGTTATGACAAGATTATTGATTACCTCGAGAATATTAGTGAAGACGATATTGTCGAACAGATGGTTTCGCAATGGGAAAATAAAGACTACGAATTCGCTCGCCAACGTGTTGGCAAAAGATATGATATCGCTAAGATTGTTGAGATGGCAAGGTACTACGATGTCGCAATCAGCCACTGGCGTGATGTGCGCGAGCAGATAGCCCAGATGCTACCCCAGGAGAAACAAAAGTCTTATTTGGAGATAACTAAGCAAATACACACGCGACTATATAATGACTTGGCCGAATTGAAGTCGATATACTATTAGCCACGTTTGAAGAGAAGGTGACCAGTTGGTTGTTATGGGAGTGCCTAAAAAGTAATTTAGTCGCTCCCTATTGCCTTAGAGGTTGAATAAAAAGATGTAGTT
>JAFUPR010000036.1 GCA_017481145.1 Alistipes sp.
AATAATTTAAGTGATGTTATAATTTTAGGAGACCTATTCTCGCTAATGGCATATAAGTAAAATCCAGCTCAAACATGCGTGCAGCGACGATATTATCTGTAGATACAGATAAGAGCAGGTCTCATATTTGACCATTAAGCCCAAAATACACTTTTTATTCAGCCTCAGATACAAAAAACAAAAAGATGTCTTGTGACATCTTCTTGCTTCGTTTGTTTGGGTGGAAGATGGGATTCGAACCCACGACCTTAGGAACCACAATCCTCTACTCTAACCAGCTGAGCTACATCCACCGTGTGATTTGTTTCCAAATCGGTGTGCAAATATACGCACTTTTTTCTATTCTCCAAAATTTTCTTCAAATATTTTTACCATAATAATACGTCGAAACGTATTACCCCATCATCTCCAGCAGTTTAGCCATAAGCACACCGAAATGGTTACCTAAGGCATAGCCTACGATTCCTGCGCCGAGACCAGTGATAAGCACGCTCTTATTCTTCATCGCAACGACCATCATGGGAACAAAGGGCGGAGAGTTGACAAAGGCCACAGATGAGACGGTCATAGAGTCGGCATCAACGCGCATAAGGCGACAGAAGATTGTATGCAGTAGCAACGAGCCAAAGACCGCGATGCATAGGAAAGCTATCTGGTTGGCACCGTCTGCGAGGTTAAGAGTCGAGAAGTCGGCCATTGATGCCATGGCTATACTAAATATATATATTAGGTACATGCCTATGTCGAAGCTACGGTTGAGCGAGCGTATAGGCTTAAAGAATGAGCAAACAACACCCAGAGTACTCAGCATAAGGATAAATATAACCATAAACCACTCCTTGGGGAATGGGAGTGTTGATAGCGCCGAGAGGGCGACAAGAAGCAGTGTGACACCTACAATCTTTGCAAGCTCTTTCATGCCACTCTTACTCCATAAGCCCTCGTATGGGTTGCGTTTCTGCTCGGCAATCTTCCTCTCGAGCTCGGCGCGATCCTCGGCCGTAAGCTCCTTAGATGAGTGCTCGCCATAGAGCCAACGGAAGAGCTTATATCCCACCGACACCAAGAATACTAAGTAGAGGAACGACACTACTATGTCGTATGAACACATGATGACGTACGCCTGCTCCTCGACGTGGAATATCTGTTGCAGGGCAGCGGCGTTTACCATGCCTCCAGTGTACATTCCCGACATGATGCCACCAATCTCGGCACCTTCAGGGAGATATTTGCCGAAGAAGATGTAACCTATGACGATAGCCAGAAATGCTGCCATGAAGCCACTGATGCAGACACGTAGCTGCATGCTTGCCTCGGCGAGTGTAAAGCGACATGCGTAGAGCATCATGGGTATAGCCAAGGGCACCGTAGCGCTAGTGGCGATGTCTTGAACAACATGCATCTCTGCAGGACGCCAGCCGATATTGCCGATAAGGATGCCCAAGCCGTAGAGTATCATGATAGGGCCCAACTTGTCGAGTAGCGGAAAACGACGACAGAGCCATAGGACAAGAGCAGGTAGTAGTACGAATAATAGCGTAATAAGCGCGTAGTTTAGTATTGCCATAATTGATTTTGTTTACACAAAGGTAGCAAGAAAAGCGATATTAAGTAGTAAGTATAAATACCTATAATGTGCATAATAGTCCAATATAAACGACATAATGTAAAAAATAGTTATAACTTTGTGGACTAAAGGGGTATATTTTTGCTCCAAACATATAACTTGGTCGACATCTCGTCGGCGACAAAAACTTACGTAGATGAAAGAGATTTTAGCAAGCCTTGATGCCTTAGTCATCGACCTGGGCGCACGCGAGATGTTCTTAGTAAACATCATCCTTGCAATCGTAATGTTCGGCGTGGCGCTGGGCATTAAGATGCAGACTTTCAAAGATGTATTTCGTAGCCCCAAGTCGGTAATCACGGGCATCCTCCTACAGTGGATCGTCCTACCTGCCGTAACATGCCTGCTGGCAATCATTCTCAATCCATTTATCACCCCTATGGTGGCTATCGGCATGATACTCGTGGCATCGTGCCCAGGTGGTAATATCTCGAATTTCATGTCGTCGTTATCGAAGGGAAATGTCGAGCTATCTGTATCGATGACCGCAATCACTACGGTATTTGCTCCGATAGTTACACCTCTAAACTTTTGGTTCTGGGGTACGCTGTACAGCCGTTTTGCTACACTGCATAACGACATTCCCACACTTGAGATTCCGTTTAGCGATATGCTCTACCAGATATTGCTTATCTTGGGTGTGCCCATCATCCTCGGCATGCTATTCTCGCACTACCTACCTAAGGCTGCCGAGAAGATTATGAAGCCTTTGCAGATGCTCTCTATCCTACTCTTCATGGGTATGGTGATAGTATCTTTAAATCAGGTGCTCACTGCCCTTGATCCAAGTGTCTACTGGAGCATCCTCGTGATTCTGACGGTCGTCATCCTACACAACGCCTCTGCACTCGGAACAGGATACTTAGGCGCCACGCTTCTGCGTATACCATCTATTGACCGCCGTTCGCTCACTATCGAGGTTGGCATTCAGAACTCAGGTCTCGGTCTCACGCTGTTGTTCAATCCCGCAATCTTTCCTCCCGAGACATGGAGCCATAATGGAGGCATGGTGCTTATCACCGCTCTCTGGGGCGTATGGCACATAGTTTCAGGTCTTATCGTATCTTACGCATTCCGTCGTAGTAAGCTTGAATAACAACCTATGGCACAACAACGTAAGATACAAGATTACGACCCGCTATATAGCTTTCTGCGCTACTATGTCGACTTCGTATTGAAGTTGTCGTACCGCAATATTAGCTATGTAGGTAGAGAGAATATCCCTACTGATGGTGCCATTATCTATGCACCAAACCATACCAATGCCCTTATGGACGCCATGGTCATCCTTGCTATGGATCGTAAGGCGAAGGTCTTTGTTGCACGTGCCGACATCTTCAAGAATCCAAAGATTGCCAAGATATTGCGCTTCCTAAAGATTATGCCCATCATGCGCATGCGTGACGGTATCGACGAGGTGCGCAAGAATAATGAGACCATCGAGAAGGCTGTAGATGTACTCCGCGACCGCGTACCCTTCTGCATCTTTCCTGAGGGTACACACCAAGCTAAGTATTCGTCGTTACCACTATCGAAGGGTATCTTTCGCATAGCTTTTCAGGCTGAGGAGCTCATGCCCGATATGCCTCTGTATATCGTACCCGTAGGCTTGCGCTACGGCAACTTCTTCCGCTTCCGCTCGACAGTACGTATCGAGGTGGGTGAGCCTATCAACGTGGGCGCATTCCGCAAGGAGCATAGTGACCTCGCCGAGCCCGAGCAGATGACGCTACTACGCACCATCTTAGATGATCGTATGAAGCAGACAATATTCTTCATCCCTAACGACGAGGAGTACGATGCCAAGTATGAGATATGTGCAGCTGTAGTTAAGAATCAGGTGCGCCACATAGAACGCAACAAGCGCCGTGGTTTGGAGGCCCACTTCGCTGCTAACAAGGATACGCTGCGCGAGCTTCAGCGCCTTCAGGTCGATGCTCCAAATGTTGCCGAGCGTCTTATAACCCTTGGCAATGAGGCCTCAGTGATGCGCCATAAGGAGAGGATAAGCCTCTCGTCGGTATCTATCAAATATCCGCTTCTATCGCGCCTCCTGATGACTCTATTTATGGTCGTGACACTACCCTACAACCTTGTAGCCTCGGTGCTCACGCTGCCGATAAAGGCCTTGGCAGAGTTCCTATTCACCAAGCTCAAGGACCCCGCCTTCCGCAACTCGGTGCGCTACCTATTGAATCTTGTACTATGGCCTCTATTGATGATTATCTACTCGATAGTAGCATACATCGTCTTGCCGTGGCAGTGGGCCCTGCCCATAACCCTTGCGCTGCTACCCGCGCCCATCATCGCACATGAGGCGTGGCGTCTTGTGCGCCTTATGCGCTCAGATATACGCTTGCTTCTAAATAAGCCTCTGCGCGCGAGGTATCGTGAGATACGACATATCATCGAACAAAACAGATAACCACAAACGTAAGAATATATGAAGAGAGTAATACTACTTATGCTTGCTACGACCATCGCAGTGACTGCCTCGGCACAGGAGAACAAGAGTGCCACAACGGAGGATATAGCTACAGTAGAGGCGGTGGATACCGAGACGAAAACAGAGAAGGAGGAGATCATAAAGACAGGTCTTAACTTTGGCCCTCTGCCCGCCGTAGCCTTCGATGCCGACAAGGGCTTCCAGCTCGGTGCTCTACTCAACATCTACAACTATGGCGATGGCTCGACATATCCCAACACTATGCAACATTGGTATATGGAGGCATCGTGGTTCACCAAGGGGTCATATCAGATAATCTTCTGGTACGACAATAAGACCCTAATACCTGGTGTGCGCTGGTCGTCGGCCGCGACACTCATGAACGATAAGGCCATGGACTTCTATGGTTTCAATGGCTACATGTCGCACTACGATGCTGAGATGGTAGCCTTAGGCAAGGATAAGAAGAATCCCGACAACTTCATCTACACCCCTAAGTACCGCTTGCAGCGTCTTCAGATACTTGCTAAGACCGACTTCGTCGGTAACATCTGGAATAAGAAGTTCTTCTGGGAGGCTGGCTATCACTTCAGCTATTTCAAACAGGGATATAACAACGAGAGTGCTTTAAATTTCGATAGGATCAACAAGGGCAAGAATGAGAATAAGAAGTTCCCAACAGACCCTGCAGATCCACGCTACGAGTCAACAATCTTCGATATGTACCGTCGTTGGGGACTAATATCGGAGGATGAGGCTTGGGGAGGTATTAATAGCACCGTACGTCTTGGTCTGTTGTACGACACACGCGACAAGGAGGGCGCCCCCTCGCGAGGTATCTGGGCTGAGGGTCACGTAATCATCGCCCCCAAGTGGCTTGGCACGACAAATCCATATTACAAATATTCGGTTACCTTCCGCCACTACGTCCCCATCGTTAAGAACGACATCCTCACGTTTGCCTATCGTCTTAACTACGAGGGTACTTTCGGCAAGGATGCTCCATACTACATCCTTCCATATATCACCACCGTGGGTCAGGCCTTCGACCGCGATGGTATGGGTGGCTACCGCACCATACGAGGCATCATGCGTAACCGTGTGCAGGGTTTAGACATGGCATCATATAACCTCGAGTTCCGCTGGCGTTTCGTGAGTTTCCCTCTATGGAAGCAGAACATCGCTTTCGGCCTTAGCCTCTTCAGCGATGGTACTATGGTGACTAAGGGGCGTGATATGTCGTTCCGTGGCAAGGAGGAGTATCGCGCTGAGTATGATGCATACATGGCTGATGGTCTTGACGCCGACCGCCCACACATCACCATTGGTGCAGGATTGCGCTTTATCATGAACCAAAACTTTATCGTAGCCTTCGAATATGGTTTACCTATCAGTCGTTTCAGCAACGATCCATTTGTTAAGAATCAGGATGGTAAGGGTGCGTTCTATATCAATACAGGATATTTATTCTAAGTAACTGAGTATACTTCCAGTTTTTTGTGTATATTTGTAGGGTGTTGTATAGTGCAACACCCTACTCTGTAATCATTAGGTGCTATGAAAAAGTCATTACTTATAGTTTTAGCTATGCTCCTTGGAGTTCTGACGCTCAGTGCTCAGGAGTATGACGTACTTAAAACCATCAACGGCGTACTCCTCTACTCGGATGATAGCGGTCAGTGGCTTACACGTAAGTCATGGTTAAGCAAGTACGGCAATAGGGAGTTTCGTGAACACTTCGATGACGGCTCTCGTTACGACCATTCGGAGGAGGTAAACTTCCTGCGCACAGACATCCAAGAGAGTGTGAAGCTTATGGGTGAAGGTAATATCGTATGGGAGCGTGTCATTGAGAGCGATGTGCCACACCATGAGCTTAAACTCGCGGCGCGCAAGCGTATGGCCAGCGTAATCTACGAAACGGAGGACAAGATTATCGGTGGCATCATTGAGCATGGCTTTATTCGTGATGAGCAGGGACGTCCTTGGGGCATCAAGCATGCACACTGGAAGGGCATCGTCAGCTACGAGTTTAAAGAGGGACGCTACAAGGTATCG
>JAFUPR010000037.1 GCA_017481145.1 Alistipes sp.
CCTGCGATCAATAACCTTACCCTCGAAAGCCATTGCCTCTGCAAGGGTAGTTTTTCCGGCGCCGGGCGCACCAATAAGAACGATGTTCTTAATCTCTTTTGCTGAATAGTTTTTCATAGTATATTAGTTTTTTAGGTTTTATTTCTCTTTTTTGGTTATTTTATCCGCCTCCAAAGGCCATCAGGCTCAGCCCTTAATTCTTACCACGCTATGCTTAATGAGCTTTGCGGATTATAAAGTTAAAGACTTTTTTTTAAACTGCAAAATATTCAATCAAGAATCTGCATAATTCAACTATTTTTTGGCTTTTTATGTCGTCTTTATGCAATAAGAATGTAATTTTTAGGGAGTGATGGCGTAGTTCGGGCAAAACAAAAACAGCCCTCAAAATGAGAGCTGCTCGATAGTATAAATATATTCTTTTGCAATATGCCTAAAGCCTATACCTAATATTATATAATAGGGCTATCGGCAGAAGTGCATGTCGTGCTCCATGCGTCGTAGCTTGCGTATCTGGAAGTATAGGAGTATGCCTGCCACCACGACAGCCATGAGGTCGGCTATGGGCATCGACATCCATGCGCCCATGGCACCATACTTAGGTGTGAGGGTGAGTAGCAGTGGTAGGAGGAAGAGTAGCTGACGTGTGGTTGAGAGGAACATCGCCAATGGCGCTCGACCGATATACTGGAAGAAGCTACCTGCGACAATCTGGAAGCCCACCAACGGGAATACCATCATAGCTACACCAAGACCCTGGGCTACGACATCAACCATGGCCTGGTCTGAGACGCCATTCTTAGTGTCAACAAAGGCTGCGGCTACCTCCGTGGGGAAGAAGACGCCTATAAGAAATGCGAGTGTTGTCACACACGAGGCGGCAATAATCGTATATTTAAGTACGGTGATAACCCTTCCATACTGCTTAGCACCGTAGTTGTAGCCGACGATGGGCTGCATGCCCTGGTTGAAGCCTTGTGCCACCATGATGAAGAGGAGTATCACTCGGTTCATTATGCCGTAGGCGCCAACATATACATCGCCCACGTTGCCATCGAAGGTTGCTGCCGAGACCACGTCGAGCTCGCCCGTGCCGCCATAGCGTAGCAGGGCGGTGTTCATAAAGCGTGTGACAAGCGAGGCGCAGACGTTTAGGAGGAATGGCGCCATGCCTATAGATATGATAGCCTTGATTATCTGCCCCTTGAAACGTAGACTGCGACCGCGGAAGCGCAGGAAGCTGTGCTTTGATGTGTAGTGCCTAATCTGTACGCTGAGTGCTATGGTCTGGGCTATGACCGTAGCCAGTGCCGAGCCCTCAATACCCCAGCCGAAACCGAAGATAAAGAGCGGGTTGAGGATGGTGCATAGTGCCATCGATAGAAGCATGATATACATCGCCTTGCGGGGGTATCCCGAGGCGCGCAGCTGCTCGTTAAGGCCGAGGTATAGATGGGTGATGATGTTACCGAACATGATGATGCGCATAAACCTACGCGCATAGTCCAACGTCTCGGCACTCGCCTCACCGCCCGAGAAGAAGATGAGAATGGGATCGAGGAAGAAGAGGAAGACGAGCATGATGCTGACACCGAGCGTCAGGTTCAGTAGTACGGCATTGCCGAGGATATCCTCGGCGGCACGTTTGTTTCCCTCGCCTAAGCGTATCGATATGCGTGCGGCAGCACCCACGCCCACCATGGCACCAAAGGCCGAGGCGATGTTCATTATCGGCAGTGTCACGGCCATGCCTGCGATGGCAGCACCACCGACGCCGTGGCCTATGAATATGCTGTCGATGATGTGGTATAGCGACGAGGAGGCCATCGCTATGATGGCTGGTATAGAATACCGTGCCAGTAGCTTACCAAGCGAGTCGGTGCCAAGCGATATGGTGTTGTTTTGTACTGCTGCCATCCTCTAAAGTTTCATATGCAAAATTACTAATTGTCGGCCAATCGAGCAACGGCGACAACTATATTATCCTCCATTGTGGTAATATCGACCAATGCCGTAGTCCCATCACCAAATCGTGCCTCAATGTGCTGACCATAGACGTCGAAGTGCGTGAGCCGAATATCGTTGCGTAGCTCCACGCCTCGGTACCCATATAACTTATATAGAGCCTCCTTTGCTGTCCATGCCATCGCCGACCATCGAGGGATGTCGCTTAGTGCTATCTCCTCGGCACTCATATATCGCTCCTTGGCACCCTCGAAGTTGCGCTCTGAGGACTCAATGTCTACGCCTATACGACGTTGGTCAATTGCTACGGCAACCATGCCGCCACCGTGTGCCACGCTAATATGTATGTTGGGGATGTCTACGATGGGCGCTCCCACCTCGTTGTAGTCGATAGCAACGGAGCGTCCCAGCTCACGGCGCACAATACGACGCCATGCGAGGTGCTCTGCGCGGCGACGCTCATTCTGAAAGCGTGCCGCCGAGGCTACGTCGGCTGCCGTGATGAGTGTGTCGCAGCAAGCGTAGACTGGTGGTATGGGCTCAACGATAAGCTTAGCCATCGACCTCCACCTTTATCTTATCCACCCTGCGGCCATCCATCGTGGCGATGAAGAACTTCACGCCGTGCGACGATAGCTCGTCACCGCGACGCGGTAGGTCGCGCTTAAGCTCCATCATCAGCCCCGCCAGCGTCTCGGCATGACCCTCGACATCCTGAAAGGCATCTTCGTCATAGCCTATGGCGCGCACGAACTCGCCTATGTGTATCTTGGCATCGAAGATATATGTGCGCTCGCCAATCTTCTCGTAGAGCTTGTCCTCATCGTTGTCGCTCTCGTCGGTGATCTCACCCACAACCTCTTCAAGAATATCCTCCAAGGACACCAATCCTTGTGTTGCTCCATATTCATCGACGACGATGGCTATGTGAGTCTTCTTTTTCTGGAACTCCTTCAGAAGGTCGTCAATCATCATGTGCTCGGGAACGAAGTAGGGCTTGCGTAGCAACTCCTGCCATCTGAAGTCGTTGCCCTTGGCGATGTGTGGCAGTAGGTCTTTGACGTAGAGTACGCCGCGCACGTCGTCGAGGTCGTCGCCATAGACAGGTATTCGTGAGTAGCCCGTCTCGACAATCACACGTCGCACCTCGTCATAGTCGGCCTCGAACTCTAAGCCCGTGATGTCGACCCTCGAGTGCATAATCTCCACCACCTCCGTCTGGCCAAACGATACGATGCCCGAGAGCATCTTCTGCTCCTCCTCCGAGCCTGTCTCCGCGAGGTCGACAGCATCGGCGAGCTCCTCGATAGATATCTCGGCACTCTTTGTAGCTAAGCGACTCACACGACTCGATGTACGTATGAGTATAAAGGCTAATGGGTATACCAGCCAGCGCAAGAACTTCAGCGGTGCCGCAAAGAAGGCCGCCATCTTCACTGGACGTGTCTGCGAGAATACCTTGGGCATAATCTCGCCGAAGAGTAGCAGAAGGAAGGTTATGACGATGGTGTTGAAGACAAACTCCCATACGCCTGTGAATATGAATATCTCGTCGACAAGCTGTGTGGCGATGATTACCAGGCAGATGTTGACCATGTTGTTCACTACGAGTATCGTGGCAAGAAGCCTATCCCTATTGCTCAGCAGGTCGATGACGCGTCGTGCTGTGGCGTCGTTGCGCGCCTCGAAGTCCTCAATCTCGCTACGTGTGAGCGAGAAGAAGGCAACCTCGGAGCCCGAGGCCATCGCCGAGAGCATTAGTAGTACGACGGAGAGGAGGCTCAGGCCTATTATTGCCCAGAGGTCAATACTCTCCTTTATCATTATTGCATCCATTGCGCCTATGTTTAGAAGAGTGTGCCTGCGTTATTGTTGGTAGCTGTGGTATCCTGCTCCTCCTGTATTGGCGTTGCGCGTTGCTGGAATATGGTGCGTGGGCGCGACTCGTTGTCTGCCTCGAAGGGGGTGTTGCGACGCACGTATGCAGGGTTACGCTTCTGTAGGAGTATCTGGCGGTAGCGATCCTGCTGCGGTGTTATTGTCACTGCCTCACGTGGCTTCGCAATGGGAGGACGCTTTGGGGGCTTGGGCTTCACTGGGGGCTCCTCCTCAGTCTTGACATCATTGAAGGGTGCATCCTCCTCGGGATTTACGTACTCGACGTTGATGTTAAGCTCCTTGCCATTAGCGAAGCGTGTGGCTACGACCACAAGTTCAAGTTCATCGTCGGCCAACGAGGGCTTCTCACTCGCGCCCCAGATGATGTCGGCAGCGTGTATATTGCCATCCTCGTCGGTATAGCTTGCGTGCTTCTGTATGTACTCCATCGCTATCGTCACGTCGTCCTGTGTTAGTAGGTCGATGTTCGATACGGAGAAGCTGAGGAGTATCTCCTTGGCTCCCGAGATGTGGTTGTCGTCGAGTAGCGACGATGTGAGTGCCCCTTCGGCAGCTTCCAATGAGCGGTTCTCGCCTGCGCCCTTCATTACCGACATGTGTGCGCGACCGCTGCCACGTATCACGCGCTCCACGTCGGCAAAGTCGACGCGCACCAGCGCAAACGATACGGTGATAAGCTCGGCAATACCCTTCGTCGCCATGCCTAAGACGTCATCGGCCTTGCCAAATGCCTCCTTAAGTGGCAGTTTGCCGTATAGCTGGCGTAGACGCTCATTGTCGATGACAAGCAACGAGTCCACCCACTTGTTCAACTCGCTGATACCCTCCACGGCGCTGTTGTAGCGACCAGGTCCCTCCATGCGGAAGGGCATCGTCACCACCGCCACAGTGAGTATGCCGAGCTCATGCGCGAGCTTGGCTATTACGGGCGAGGCTCCTGTACCTGTACCACCACCCATACCTGCGGCGATGAAGAGCATCTTCACGCCCGAGGTCTCCAGGAGGCTACGTAACTGCTCCTCACTCTCGATGGCATACTTGCGGCCAACCGAGGGGTCATTACCCGCACCAATACCAGGGCCTATCTGTATCTTGTTGGCTACATCACAGTTGTTCAGTGCCTGTTTATCGGTGTTGCACACGACAAAGTTAACTCCCGTGATGTTCATCGTCTGCATGTGGTTCACAGCATTACCACCAGCACCACCCACGCCGATAACCATAATTATTGACTCGCTATCAAACTGCATCGCTGAGAGGTTATCACCAGCAATTGCCAATGCCAACTCGTCTGTCTCCTTATTCCTGTTATTCATAATCTTACTCTGTATCCTATTCTATTACGCCTCCCAGTGGTTGATTTACATCTTACCCGAGGCGTGGTAGACCTTCGGGAAGTACATCGCCCCTTAGGTCTTCACTTAGCTCCCCGTGGTATTCTGTTATAACTAACCATGTGGAGTGGTAGACCTTCGGGAAGCACATCGCCTTATAGGTCTTTACTTACTCCCCGTAGTCTAAATTTCTTGTTCGTCGTCGTTGCCTGCAAAGGCGCTACCCATCTTCTCGAACTTCTCCTTCATCCATCCGAGGAAGCCGTTAGACTCCTTGCCACCCTCTACCTCTATGTCGTCAGCATCGCTGGTCTCGGGGGTTATGGGCTGTATTGTCTCGTGCGCTGTCTCCTCCTTATGCTTGTGGATGTTGTTCTCGCTCTCGGGTGTCGCTATGGAACGTGCGGGTGGCGTGTAGCTCTCCGTTGTGCGCTGCGCAAATGAGGGGCGCTCGGCCACGGCGCAGCTGCCACGCTTGGCGCCATAGATTAGGAGTGAGGCCACTGTGGCGTATGCCGATGTTGTTATATGTTCGGCCATGGTCTCGGTGAAGCCATACTCTGGAAATACTGAGCGTACGTCGTCGATGCCGAGCTCGCGGGCAAAGAGCTTTTCGATGTTGGGCATTGCGGCGCCACCGCCTGTGAGGAGCACGATAGGGTTGAAGCGGCTACCACAGCGAGCATCCTTTATCTCGTTGCGCACCCACTCGGCAATCTCCGTGAGACGAGCCTCGATGATGGCTGCGAGGTTACGGCGTAGGATGTTCTTGGGCGTGCCGTGGCGCGCTGTTGAGAAGACTATCTTGTCGTCTATGGTCTCCTCGGTGAGTGCTGAGCCATACTTAACCTTCAGGTTCTCGACATAGTTTGCTGGTATGCCGTAGGCGCGTATATCGTCGTTTAGGGCATTAACACCCAGAGGTATCGAGGCTATGTAGCGCACCTTGCCCTCCATGAGCACTGATACGTCGGTGAGGCCGCCGCCGAGGTCTATGACGATGGCGCCCTCTTCGATATCCTCGGATGTGGCTACTGCGAGGTACGATATAAGCGTGTTGGGCACGAACTCCTTGACCTTGATGCCCTGACGTAGCAGACACTGGCGCAGACGCTCGCGCATGGCACGGTCGGTGAGTATGAAGTTGTAGGTGGCAGCAAGCACATGACCATAGGCTCCTACGGGCACGGCAACATCCTTATCATCGACCTTATAGCGTAGTGGTTCGATGGTGATTATCTCCTCACGGTCATCGGGGAGCTTGACGCTGCGCATGCGGCGGTCGAGATCCTCAAGGTCGCGCTCGGTAATCTGGTTGCAGCCATTGCCCAGCTCGTCCTGCACGTAGACATGGTCTGTCACCTGCACGCAGCGTATGAAGTCACCCGCAAGGCCAGCGTATGCCTCCGTAATCTTTATGCCGAGTCTTTGCTCTAAGCGCTCCTTGGCGCTCTTAACGGCGTCGCCCACCATCTTGTCATTCTCTACACGTCCAGCGTTGACACCCTCCAGGGGCTCCGAGACGATGCCCAGAATATCTACACGGCCATCCTCTTCTACTGCGCCAACAGCGATTACCACGTTCGACGATCCCACGTCGACTGCCACAATTTGCTTACCTTTCATCGTTGTATATCTATTTTTATTTTTACTCTTATCTATCACTTACATACCACCTGTCCATCGTAGCGGAGGCTTATTGTTTTGTACCTATCCCAGCCTATGTTGTCGAGCCCCTTATGGTAGAATAACACTATGTCGTCGAGCTTCTCGGCCAGCCTTTCGGTTGTGCCCAGGTCGATGGTGAAGCGTCCTGAGCGAGGTATCAAGGCCAGCTGTAGCGGCTTGCCATTGCCCCCTGTCGCTATAATTTGAACCACCTCGGCGCTCCAAAACTCATCGCTCACGATTATCTGTAGGAGCTCAATGAGGTTGTTAAACTCGGTCTCTATGCCACGTATCTGCTTTTGTTGGTGACGCACCTTGCCTATGGCGTCATCTATCGCCTCAATCTTAAGGTTTATGCCGCGCTCGACGACGCTATGGTTGGCGTGTGCTTCGCTCTTTTGCTGCTTGAGGGCGTCGCTCATAACCTTATACTCGGCCTCGGAGGTGAATATCCCGCGCTTGACACTCAGCGATGTCACCTCGCGCAGGCGGGCTTTATTGTCTCTGAGCGCCTCGTAGTGCGGTATCTTCGACTCCTCGAGTGTCACGCACTCTCTCTCGAGCATGGCGATGGTGTCGCTAATCATGTCGCTCGCATAACCCATGTATGAGGGATCGAAGAGTGGTCGGTAGTCACCCGTGATGACGGGCACATGTACGCTGTAGCCATCTGTGGCGGGGAGGAGATACCCCTCCTTCGTCATATACATGTCGTAGCCCGTGACCCTCAGACGGGCTATTGGCTCGCGCTGACGTATGTCGATGTTGATGCATCCGTCGTAACTGGTGTAGACGTTGGCCTCCTCCACAGCGCTATGCCCACGTAGCGTCGACTCGATGGTCGCCATGTCGGTCTGAGCAAGGCTACGACCCTCGGGCGTGAGGTTGTGTAGCGCCAGCCACTCCTCTATCGAGCGGGTGTCGATGAGGGGGTTGTCGCCACCTCCTGTGATGGTTATCTTGGTGCTCTCGATCGTCGTGGTCGTGTTGTGCCGAGCTGCAAGGCTGTTTGCCCACACTATGACGGCGATGATGATGCCCCAGAGAGCCACGATGCCTACATATCTACCAACCTGTTTAAGCATACCTATCTGCAAATCTTATTACTCAACACCTCGGCCACATCCCTGCATACAACGTCGATGTTGCCAGCACCGAATGTCACTACCACGTCGGTATCCTCACCCTTGAGGTGGTCGGCCAGAGCATCGCGCTCGATAAGCTCCCACTCCGTGGTTATGGCATCTCCCAGCATCTCGGAACATACACCCTCGATGGGTAGCTCGCGAGCAGGGTATATCGGCAGGAGTATCACCTTGTCGGCCAAGGATAGCACCTCAGAGAATCCTGCCGCGAAGTCACGCGTGCGGGTGTAGAGGTGTGGCTGGAATATAGCCGTAAGCCTACGACCAGGATATATCTCCCTGAGCGACATGATCGTTGCGCGCAACTCCTCGGGGTGGTGGGCGTAGTCGTCGACGTATACCTGCGTGGGTGTGCTGAGATATACCTCCATGCGTCGCTTGACGCCCTCGAATGAGGCTAAGGCCTCAACTACAGCATCCCTATCAAGCTCCTTACCCTCAATCTTCGCAGCACACCATAACATAGCTACGGCCGCTACCGAGTTTTCGACATGCACCTTGCCTGGTATGCCGAGCACGCAACCCTCAATCCTTACGTCGGGCGTGACAATGTCGTAGCGGTAGCGCCCATCAGCGCGTAGTACGATATTCTCGGCATGGAAGTCGCCACCCATGTCTGCCGAGTAACGGTAGAGAGTGCGATGTGTGGTGTCGAACTTAAGCTCCACACCCTCTTTGAGTATCAACGCTCCACCCTCCTTTATCTGTGCGGCAAACTGCTCGAAGGCCTCCTTGAGCGCCTCTGCCGTGCCGTAGATGTCTAAGTGGTCGGCATCTGTTGCCGTTATCACTGCCACGTCGGGATGTAGGCGTAGGAACGAGCGGTCATACTCGTCAGCCTCGACAACAAGCCTCTGCCCCTTGCCTAAAAGGAGATTTGAACTTATGTTGCGCGATATGCCACCGAGGATGGCGCTGCCCTCCTTCGCGGCGGCATGGTTGAGCCATGCTGCGAGTGTCGACGTCGTCGTCTTACCGTGTGTGCCCGCCACTGCCATGCACACCTTGCCCTCGGCCAGATGCCCAAGCATCGCAGAACGCTTCTCAATAATAAAGCCTCTATCGCGTAACCACGCCCACTCGCTATGGTCGGCAGGTATAGCTGGCGTGTAGACAACCAAGGTGTCATCCGCCGAGCGCATAGTCTGAGGGATGAGCGTAGGGTCGTCGTCGTAGTGTATCTCGGCACCCTCGGCCTCGAGTGCGCGCGTCAACGGCGTCGCCGTGCGGTCGTAGCCCGCAACGTGGCAGCCCTCATGGAGGAAGTAGCGAGCTAAAGCACTCATGCCTATGCCTCCGATACCGAGGAAGTATATGTTTCTATATTTGCGGTTCATACTCCTTACTGTTATTGAGCGTTTGCGAGTACCGTTTCTATCACAGCAACGACCCTCTCTGCCGAGTCGGCAATGGCGAGCTTAGCAATATTTGTGCGTAGCTCGGCTAAGCGCTCCTTGTTGGCAGCAAGAGCTACAGCCTCCATCATGCCACGCTCTACTGCCACGCTGTCGCGCACAATCTCGGCCGCCCCCTTCTCCACTAACGCCATGGCATTTTTCGTCTGGTGATCTTCGGCGACATTGGGCGATGGCACGAATATCGTCGGCTTGGCCACGAGGCATAGCTCCGACACGGTGCAGGCACCACTACGCGAGAGCACCACGTCGGCAGCAGCATAGGCGTAGTCCATGCGGTCGATGAATGCCCCCTGCCAGATGTTCTTCGTGGGGTGGGCGGCTAAAAACTCCTGCATCTCGCGCTCGTAGTACTTGCCCGTCTGCCATATCACCTGCACGGGAGCCTCGCCATCGAGACTGCGAATCCATGCCTTCATCATCTCATTGAGCGTGCGTGTGCCGAGTGAGCCTCCTACGACTAACACTACGGGGAGCTCCTCATTAAAGCCGTAGTAGGCGCGCGCCTCTGCAATGTTGGCACCCTCCGACGTGAAGCGACCGCGCAGCGGATTGCCCGTCATCGTTATGCGCTCCTTGGGGAAGAAGCGCTCCATCCTATCGTATGCCACGCATATCTTGTGCGCTCGCTTCGATAGTAGCTTGTTCGTAAGCCCCGCGTAGGAGTTCTGCTCCTGTATCACGGTGGGAATGCCGAGCCTCTGCGCTGCCCATAGCACGGGCGCCGAGGCATAACCGCCGAAGCCTACGACTATGTCGGCACGAAAGTCGCGGATGATGCGCTTGGCACGTCGTATGCTCGCCGCCACCTTGAAGGGTAGTGCAAAGTTCGACAGCGTAAACCTGCGCTGTAAACCCACCACGGGGAGTCCTTCGATGCGATAGCCCAAGGCAGGGATCTTCTCCATCTCCATCTTACCCTCCGCACCGACAAAGAGAATATCTACCTCATTGCCATATTTACGCTTCAGCGCCTCGGCCACCGAAACGGCTGGATATATGTGCCCGCCAGTACCTCCGCCCGACACTATTATTCGTCTCATGCTGTAGTCTAATTTAATGCTCTTTATTGCGCCGTAATATCCAGTATATCAACATGTTGTATAGATGTTGCTTCGCACAGGGGGATATGTACGCAATTTCACACTACAAAAATATACAATCCGCGCAAATTTTACAAATGTAAAATGGTGGTTTTTTTCGGAAATTTTGTGTATGTTTGCAAAAATTTATTTACGATAAAACTTGGATGGTAATGAAGAGACTTAATCTAATTTGGTGTGTAGCTCTTTTGACTATTTTTGCAGTTGGCTGTGGTGCTGAGGCGACCGCACCTAAGAGCAAGTTTATAACCGTTGAGGATGGGCAGTTTATGCGTGATGGCGAGCCCTACTATTTTGTAGGTGCCAACTTCTGGTATGGTGCAATCCTCGGCTCGGAGGGCGAGGGTGGCAACCGCGAGCGCCTTACGAAGGAGCTCGACTTTATGAAGGCTCACGGTATCGACAACCTCCGCATCTTGGTAGGAGGCGAGGGCGAGAATGGCCTTCTTGGCAAGATTGAGCCCAACCTACAGCCTGAGCCTGGGGTGTATAACGACGATGTATTGGCGGGCTTGGACTACCTTATGATGGAGCTCGGCAAGCGCGACATGACCGCCGTCTTGTACTTCAACAACGCTTGGGAGTGGAGCGGTGGCTACACGCAGTATGTGGCGTGGGCGAACAATACCCCTGTGCTTGTTCCGCGTGTTGATGGCTGGTTCTCGTACAACACCTTCGCTGGCGAGTTTGTGCGTAATGAGCGTGCAAAGGAGATCTTCTATGACCATCTGCGCTATATCATAACACGTACAAACCGCTATACGGGCGTGAAGTATATCGACGACCCTGCCATCTTCTCATGGCAGATATCCAACGAGCCTCGTGCTTTCAGCTCTAAGGAGCAGGATAATAAGGAGGCCTTTGCTGAGTGGCTGGCCGAGAGTGCACGCCTTATCCGCGAGCTCGATCCCAACCACATGATTTCGACAGGCTCGGAGGGCTTCTACGGTTGCGAGTGGGATATGGAGCTGTGCGAGCGCATACATGCCGTCGAGGAGATTTCGTATATCACCTGCCATGTGTGGCCATATAATTGGAAGTGGCTCCGTGGCGACCACATGAAGGAGGATCTCGAGCAGTCGTGCGAGAATACCGAGGAGTATATCGCCATGCATATCGAGCTGGCTGATAAGATTAATAAGCCGTTGGTTGTCGAGGAGTTCGGCATGCCCCGCGACAATATGGACTTCCGTAAGCAGAGTGGCACGGAGTGTCGCGACGAGTACTATAAATTTGTTTTTGCGATGATTGAGGAGGCCTATAAGGAGGGTGGCAAATTTGCTGGCTGTAACTTCTGGAGCTGGGGAGGCTATGCCGTAACCAATGTCGAGGACCACGAGTATTGGGCTAAGGGCGATGACTATACGGGCGACCCCGCGCAGGAGCAGCAGGGACTTAACTCTATCTTTGTCGAGGACGACACGACGCTTGAGATCATCCGCTCGACAAACCGTGCTCTCGGCAATCTGAAGTAGGGGGCAATAGAGGTTGATTTTCTGGGCAATGATGCAAAAAGCGCCGCTTTTTGCATCATTGCCATATTAACTCATAGTGAACCTCATACTATATCTGCTTACGCATGCGTGCTACGGGGATGTCAAGCATCTCGCGGTACTTGGCGACGGTGCGGCGAGCGATACGGTAGCCCTTATCGTTGAGGATATCCATAAGGTTCTCGTCGGTGAGCGGGTGGCGCTTATCCTCCGTGTCGATACACTCCTGAAGGATTGTCTTAATCTCGTGGCTCGACACCTCCTCGCCCGAGGATGTCTGCATGCCCTCCGAGAAGAGCGACTTCAACAATATGATGCCAAAGGGGGTTTGTATGTATTTGCTATTTACCACGCGCGAGATGGTCGATACGTCCAATCCTGTACGGTCGGCTATATCCTTCAGAATCATAGGCTTCAATTTGCTCTTGTCGCCATCGACGAAGTACTCCCGTTGAAAATCGAGGATTGTCTGCATCGTGCGCATAAGGGTGTCGTGGCGCTGCTTGATTGCCGAGATGAACCACTTTGCCGAGTCAATCTTCGACTTAACAAACTGCACGGCCTCCCTATCCTCGGCCTTGACGGTGCCGTCGGGTGCCACCATATCGCGCATCATATCACGATAGCGGCGCGAGATACGCACCTCGGGGATGCCCGCCGAGTTGAGCTGTAGGCGCATGGCGCCATCTGTCGTGTCGAGCAGGAAGTCGGGTGTGACGTATGGTGCCGCATCGATACCACCCTCGGTATATAGGTAGCCTGGCTTAGGCGAGAGCGTGCGTATGTACTCTATGACCTCGCGGAAGAGCTCCTCTGTGACACCGAGGCGTGCGATAAGCTTCTCGTAGTGTTTCTTGGCGAAGGCCTCAAAGTGTGTGTCTATAACCTTGTATGCTAAGTGTTTGGCGGGGCTGTCGAGTGTCTGTCGGCGCATCTGTAGCAGCAGGCACTCTTGCAATGAGCGGGCGCCTATACCTGCGGGCTCGAGCTCATGAACGATGCCGAGGATGCGCTCCAGCTCCTCGACCGAGACATCCATGCCGCGTGTGAAAGCTAAGTCGTCGGACAAGGACGACATATCGCGGCGCAGGTATCCATCATCATCGATGCTGCCGACGATATAGGCGGCAATGATAAGCTCCTCCTCCGTGAGCGAGCGGAAGCGTAGCTGCTCGATGAGCGACTCGCCGAGCGAGCGACCTTCGGTGATATAGACGGGGCGCTGCTTGTCGTCCTTCGAAAAGTTGTTTATGCGAGCCTTATACGATGGTGTGTCGTCCTCCTTGCCTATATATTCGTCAACGGAGATCTTCTCGGGGCTATCACCCTCCTCACTTTTGGTGTCGGCATCCTCCTCCAGCACGATGTTCTCCTCAATCTCACGCTTGATACGCTCCTCGAGCTGCATCGTGGGCAGCTCCAAGAGCTTTATCATCTGTATCTGCTGCGGCGAGATCTTGGTCTGCAGCGAAATGGTCTGTTGAAGTCTATTTGCCATACACACTGTTCATTAGTAAAAAATGCGAACATAGGCCGAGCCTCTGTTCGCATTTCGGGGAGGTTTAGAACTCGGCGTTCTTCGGCGTACGTGGGAAGGGTATCACATCGCGGATGTTGCCCATGCCCGTAACGAAGAGAAGAAGACGCTCAAATCCTAAGCCAAAGCCCGAGTGAGGTGCCGAACCCCAACGACGTGTGTCGAGGTACCACCACAGCTCCTTGCGGCTCATGCCTAACTCGTCAACCCTTACACAAAGCTTGCCAAAGTCGGCCTCGCGCTCCGAGCCACCGATGATTTCACCAATCTGGGGGAACAATACATCCATGGCGCGTACCGTCTTGCCGTCGTCGTTCTGCTTCATATAGAAGGCCTTGATCTCCTTGGGGTAGTTAATAAGGATTACGGGACGCTTGAAGTGCTCCTCGACAAGGTAGCGCTCATGCTCCGACTGAAGGTCGCAGCCCCAGTCGCAGGGGAACTCGAACTTCTTGCCCGAGTTTTTCAATATCTCGATACCGTCGGTGTAGTCCAAGCGCACAAAGTCGTTGTCGAGAACAAACTGTAGACGCTCCAACAGACCCTTATCCCACATCTTATTCATAAACTCAAGATCCTCGCGGCAGTTCTCCAACGCATAGCGTATGAGGTACTTAAGGAAGTCCTCGGCGAGGTCCATGTCGTCCTGCAACTCGTAGAATGCCATCTCGGGCTCAATCATCCAGAACTCGGCCAGGTGGCGTGGTGTGTTAGAGTTCTCAGCGCGGAATGTGGGGCCGAAGGTGTATATCTGACCCAACGCCAAGGCGCCAAGCTCACCCTCGAGCTGACCCGATACGGTGAGGCTGCAGGGCTTGCCGAAGAAGTCCTGAGTATAGTCTACTGTGCCATCCTCGTTGCGTGGAGGATTCTGCATGTCGAGTGTCGACACGTTGAACATAGCACCTGCACCCTCACAATCCGAGGCTGTGATTAGCGGTGTGTGCAGATAGTAGAAGCCTCTATCGTTGAAGTACTTATGTATGGCGTATGCCATGGCATGACGGATGCGCAATACAGCACCAAAGGTGTTGGTGCGGGGGCGTAGGTAGGCGATGTCGCGCAGGAACTCCAGCGTGTGACCCTTCTTCTGCAAGGGGTATGTCTCGGGGTCAGCAGTGCCGTAGACCTCAATCTTCTCGGCCTGCACCTCTACACCCTGACCTGCGCCGAGCGACTGCACGAGCTTACCATCCACGCGCAAACAAGCACCCGTGGTTACGGCCTTAAGTTCTGCCTCGTCAATCTTGGCGAAGTCAACAACTACCTGAATGTTGGCAACGCATGAGCCATCGTTAAGAGCGATGAAGGCTACGTTTTTGTTGCCACGCTTTGTGCGCACCCAGCCCTTCACGGTGATATCTCTGCCATCACCCTCCATTCTGAGAATTTCGGCAATTCTTGTAAGTTTCATAGTCTATATATTTTTATTTCGTTTGTTTCGTTTGTTGGTATAACGCCATAATAGGCCACAAAATTACTAATTTTTTTGCAAACGATTGCGCACTTAGCACTTTTTTGTACCTTTGTGCAAATTAAAATTATGAAAAGAGCCCTAATACATACATTTTTACTCCTCGCCGTAGCACTCTTCGGTGTGGAGAGACTCGCGGCTCAGGCGCGTATTGCACGCTCGGAGTTTGTATGCTACGATAAGCGTGAGGATGCTAAGCGCGACACTCGCGCCAACATCGACAAGTATATAGCCTTGAAGCCGTCACTTCAGTTCGAGGCGTCGGAGGGCACTGTGCGTGCCGTCTATGAGCAGACCATCGAGGTGCCTGCTGGGTGGAACGACTATAACGCCTATCTCCATGTCGAGAGCGTCGGTGCCGACTATACGGTATTTGTCAATGGCAAGCAGATAACCACGCCCATCGATAGGTTTACGCCTACGGACTTCTATATCTCGCCCTACTTGGATCAGGGTGCAAATGTTGTCGCTTTGGTCATCGTCGACGAGGCCTACATGAGGCTATTAGACGAGGGGTTAGTTGAGGCTGAGCGCCCCCCATTTGCTAATTGTTACATCTTCGCTCAACGTCGTCTTGCTGTCTACGACTTCAATGTGCGAATGTCGCCCGACTCGCTCGACCGTTTTGCGCAGCTTAGGCTCGATGTCACGGTTGATAACTCGTTCTCTACGTGTGAGGTTATAGAGGTGGGCTATGACATATACGACCCTCAGGGTAAGCTTGTGGAGTATAGTGTTAACGACCTGCAGTTGGAGGGATTTACGCGTGACACGCTATCGTTTACCCCCTATATATACCACTCTAATCCTAATCGCTGGTCGGCCGAGAATCCCAAGCTCTACACCTTGACGCTCTACGTCAAGCGTAGTGGTATCCTCTGGGAGTATATACCGCTCAATGTTGGCTTTGCGGAGTATGGTTATGACGCGTCGGGAAATATTACGCTCTTTGGTGAGCCTCTCAAGCTAAACAAGAGTAATTATAATGCTGCAACGGATAGCGCTGCGACGGAGCGCGAGATTCGTGCACTCAAGGCTAAGGGTATAAACTGCCTTGTGCCTAACTATCCGCAGCCCAAGTGGTTCTATGCGATATGTGATAGGGTGGGTATGTATGTTATTGATACGGCTGCTATATCGTCGCCAACGAGCGCCGATAATCGTGATGTTGACGGTACGCCCGCCAATGCCCCATGGCTTGTGGAGGACTACCTACGTCGCGTTGAGACGATGTATCGCCGTGCGCAGAACCATGTATGTATCATCGCCTTCAGTCTTGGTAATAGCCCCTCGGGCAATGGGTATAATATGTACCGAGCTTACGAGCTGTTGAAGTCGTTTGGCGACAGCCGTGCCATCATCTACGAGGGTGCCGAGGGGGAGTGGAATACTGATATCAGCTATTAGGAATGAACATAGAGTTGGTTGTTGTCGGCAAGACCGATATGCGGGAGGTGGAGGCGCTTGTGCAGATGTACACGAAGCGCCTGAACCACTATGTGCGTTTTGCCATAACGACGATTGCCGATGTGCGTAATACAAAGAAACTGTCTGAGGGTGAGCAGAAACGATTGGAGGGTGAGGCTATACTTAAGCTTATCACTGACTCTGATCATGTTACGCTCCTTGACGAGCATGGCGCCGAGCTTCGCTCCATAGAGTTTGCCGACCTTATCCAGCGTCGCATGTCGGCAGGAACAAAACGTCTGGTCTTTGTTATTGGGGGGCCTTATGGCTTCTCGGAGGCGGTCTATGCTCGTGCTAATGGTAAGCTCTCACTCTCGAAGATGACCTTCTCGCACCAGATTGTGCGTGCCATATTCCTCGAGCAGCTCTACCGTGCATTTACCATTCTTAAGAACGAGCCATACCACCATGAGTAGTCATGCTCGTATGTCGTTCTACACCTCTTCTACCTACATCTAAAACACCTCCTGGAGGATTCGGAGAGATTCTACTGACCGTATGGACTCTAAGTGGTAGGCGTAGTACTTGAGCATCGAGGCGAGGAAGTCGACACGCTCGGTACGGTTGAGGCCTATCTCGCCTAAGTAGCGTACGTCACATTCGAGCATGTCGTGCAGTATGCGTGCGTTCTCGGGGGTGAGTGCCGCGCTCGGCATAAGTGCGTGGGGCGTGAAGTGACCGTCGCGTATGTCGAGCCATGCTCCATCCCTATACTCATTGTCGGGCGAGAAGCCTAAGGGGCGGCTAAGGTTTGCAAGAAACCATAGGTGAAAGTTGGCAACACCCTCCTCCATCGCGTCAAGGGCGGCAACCGAGCCCCACACAAAGTCGAAGAGCTCATTTGCTGGTTCGTTCTCGTGTACAAGGCGATACAATACTTCGGCCATAAATAGTGCCATCGTCGACTTGCGAACATCGAAGGGTGTGGATTGAAGCACCATGCCAGGTACTAAGTCCTTCATCCTGTGCATCGACATCTTTGGCGATGTGAGACCCTCGAACTCCACGGCAAACATTGGCTGTAGCAGTGCCATCTTTGACCCTTTGGCTGTGGGACGTACGCCCTGTACCATGTAACTTTGGCGGCCAGATACGTCGGTGAGTAGGTGTACGATGAGCCCCTTCTCGCCATACTTGAGTGTGCCGAGAACGATGCCACGCGCCTTATAACTCTTCATTGCCATATATTGCCTACTCGGGGTCGTGCCAGCGCCCGTTGGCACGTATTATCTCTATGAGGTGGTCGAGTGCCTCGGTCTGGTGTATGTTGCGCTCCACAATCTCGCGACCTCGGTAGAGGGTTATGTGCTCGGGCGACGAGCCCACATATCCATAGTCGGCATCGGCCATCTCGCCTGGGCCGTTGACGATGCAGCCCATGACGCCAATTTTGAGATCCTTGAGGTGTGCCGTGCGCGCCTTGATCTCGGCCAGCGTCACCTGTATGTCGTAGAGCGTGCGACCACAACTTGGGCAGGCGATATACTCGGTGCGCGAGAAACGTAGGCGTGAGGCCTGCAACAGCATCAACTCCATATCTGTCACTCTTGCCTCATCGAGCGCGGGAGCATCAATCCATACACCGTCGGCAAGACCGTCGATAAGGAGCTGTCCCATATCTGCAGCGGCGTATATAGCCACACGCTCGGGGTCGTTCTCCTCATATCGGCGACGTAGCACCACGGGGCGGTTGTCCTTGCGGTTGAGTATCGCTGCGCGCCACTCGTGCGTAGGGTTATCCGTCGTAGCCTCCATTATGTCGTACTCGGCGGTAATCTCGCTGTGTGTCACGGGTGCATAATTTGTACGTGGCACAAATGTCGTGGGGTGGTACTCTGCATCGTCGCGCACCTCGAACTCTGCCGTGCGCCCCGTGTAGTACTCCGCTAAGAGGCGACCTACGGATACCTCGTTCTCGGGATCTTCGGTGAGCGACACGCGCAATGTGTCGCCTATGCCGTCGGCTAAGAGTGCGCCTATACCTACGGCACTCTTTATGCGTCCCTCGATGCCATCGCCCGCCTCTGTGACGCCGAGGTGTAGGGGGTAGTCCATGCCCTCACGATTCATCGCCTCGACGAGTAGTCGGTAGGCATGAACCATAACGCGCGTATTGCTCGACTTCATCGAAACAACCACGTCATTAAAGTCTGCACTGCGGCACATAGATAGAAACTCCATCGCAGAGGCTACCATGCCCTCGGGCGTATCGCCCCACTCGTCAAAGATGCGCTTAGCCAGCGAGCCGTGGTTTACGCCTATACGTAGCGCCACGCCTCGACGACGACATATCTCGATAAGGCGCTGAAGCTCTCCATTTGAGGTGCGGAAGTTACCTGGGTTGATACGTACCTTGTCGACAGCCTCGGCAGCAATCATCGCAATCTCGGGCGTGAAGTGTATGTCGGCAACGATGGCAGCATGACAACCATCCTCTCTTAGTCGGGTCATGATTGGTGCTAAAGCCTCGCCCTCCTTACGTCCTTGTGCCGTGAGGCGTACAATCTCGGCTCCCGCCTTAGCAATGCGCTCGGTCTGCTCGACACTGCGCTCGACATCAGCCGTCGGTGTGTTGGTCATCGACTGCACGGCAATGGGGTGATCGCCTCCTATTGTTACCCATCCAAAAGTCACCTCGCGCGTGCGCCTGCGACTATATTTTAGTGTCGTACCCATAAGTAATCCTGTTTCTTACGCAAAGTTAACTCTTTTTTATTAAATATCTACTATACATCGAACGTAAAGAGGTAACCTGTTTATTATCAGGCTGTTGGATTGAAATTCTGATGATGAGTGTAAGTTGTTGATTTTCAGCATGTTGAAAAATTGGCAAATTTACGATTTGTAATACGCTGATTTTCAGTGTGTTTTTCAGGGCGCCGCTGAAATAATTTAGGGCTAAAAATTTGGTGATATGTACTACTATGCTGTAATTTTGCAGTAGAAAAATTATCGAGCTATGAAACGAACAATTTTACTTATCGGTTTAGGTGTGGCATTTCTTGCGGTGTCGTTATGGGTGTCGCTCAGTGGAGGGCGCAGTGCAAAGGCTGTGCGCGCGAAGTTTCGCTTGGGAGGAGCGATACTCTCGATTGTGGGCATCACCACCTTTACGGGGTGCGCAACGTGCTACGACCAGGGGGGCGAGCAAGTGTCGTGCTACGCTCCTGCACCACCTCCCACAAATAGTTTGATAGATGTAGGTGTAGATGCTGGCACATCGTTACGCAATGGCGACATTGTCGTTGTAGACCTCTATTGTGTCTTTGAGTCGTCAGTTAGGATTGTACTCTCTGATGAGGCCGACAACGAGCTTATGTGCAAGGTAGAGCCATTATTAGTAGGTGATAACCTCATTAAGTGTGTTATCGAGGCGGGTGATTATGTTGGCAAGGCGACACTAACGGTTAGTTATCAGATTGAGAGGGATAATCCCGATACTATTGACGAGATTGTCATTCCTATATCTATTATAGAATAACATGGTATGGTGGCGTAGACATAGGGTGAAGTTGGGTTATGCGGTATTCGAGTTAACGGATGCCTGCAACCAGGCGTGTAGGTTCTGTTACAACTACTTCAAGGGTGACGGTAGTGTGTGTAATATTGCTCCGCCCGATTATCCTCTGGCGCGACGCACGCTGAAGCGACTATTAAGCCAAGCGGAGATAGGGTCGATATCATTCTCTGGGGGTGAGCCGATGCTTATGCCCAAGGTTCACGATCTGGCGCTTAAGGCTCGCTTTGGCCGCTCAAATGTTAACATCCTAACCAATGGTACGTTGCTTACTGACAGCGATGTAGCCATATTTAACGATATAGGTATAGGTAAGATACAGATTCCCATTCTTGCTGATACGGCCGAACTTCATGATAGCATCACGCAGCTTGCGGGCTCGTGGCATAGAGCTGTGCGTGCAGCACGCGATGTGGCGGCAACAAAGAGTGGTTGGCTGATGCCCGTGCTGATATTGAGCAAGATGAACATCGAACGCATAGAGCAAACGCTGGAGCTATACAAGGAGCTTGGTGCAAGCTACGTAATGTGTAACCGCTTTAATATCGGAGGTTTAGGTAAACACCATGCTAAGGAGTTGAACCTTAGTCATAAGGAGCTACGCGAGGCCTTCCGACGTGTAGACACTAAGGCGGGAGAGCTGGGGATGAGGGTGCATAGTGGCGTATGTACGCCCATGTGTCTACTCGACCCTGCTGATTATCCGAACATTATGTTTACGCACTGCTCGACGAATATGGCTGAGCGCCCCTTGACCATAAACTATCGCGGCGACGTGAGGTTTTGCAACCACTCGCCTCGCATTTTGGGTAACATCTACGATGAGAGTCTCAATGATATCATCGAGCGTGCCACGAACGATGCCTACTTTGCCTCTATCCCCGACCGTTGCTCGGCGTGCAAGCTATGGGAGCGATGCCGTGGTGGGTGCCGTGCCGCCTCGGAGCAGGTGTATGGCTCGTTCGACGAGATAGACCCTGTAATGGACATAGACTAATAAATGCGTCATAGACACTATTTCAAAAAAAGATACTATTATGAAACGACTACTATACTTTTTGATGGCTCTTTTGGGCTTCGGATTTCAGAGCTGTGATATGCGTACAGAGTATGGCACGCCACATGTTAACTTCCGCCTCACGGCGCGTGTTGTCGACGAGGAGGGCACGCCAATTCAGGGCATACATGTGCGCACGAGCGAGGGAGGTTACTTCGACCACAATACGGGCGTATCGGACTATCAGGGCAATATCGACGCTGTTGGTATAATGTGGCCAGGGGCGCAGTACGAGGTCAAATTTGAGGATATAGATGGCGAACTTAACGGTGGCGAATTTGAGACGCTCACCGTCACTACAAGTGCCAGACAAACAGAGAAGGGTAGCGGAAATTGGAATGAGGGAAGCTACGAGGCGCACCTCGGCGATGTTGTGCTAAAGAAAAAGGTGGAGGAAAATGTCGAATAGTATGAAAAAAATTGTATCTTTGTTGTTGATAGCATTGGTTGTGATATCAATAGGTTGCGAGAAGGAGGCTAAGGGCGAGCCGTACTATGTGCTCACTGTCGGTGCTCGCGTGGTAGACGCGGAGGGTAATCCCATACAGGGCATCTACGCCTACCCCGAGGGTGCATCGTTCTGTGGCCGTGAGGGTTATAGCGACTACAAGGGCGAGATTGGTGCGTGGGCCTACCTCAAGCCTGGCGAGGCGGGCATCATCATATTTGAGGATATCGACGGTGACTACAACGGTGGCGTCTACAATACCGTGCGTGTGGATATCAGCGACCGTCTATCGCCCAGCATCACCCCCGACGAGTGGGGCTATGCAGGAGCAAGCTACATCGAGCTGGGCGACGTGATAATGAGTAAACAGTAGGGTATGAAGCGTGTAATATACTATCTATTAACCCTTTTAGGCTTTGGTGCGGCGGCAACATCATGCTGTGGCGACCTTGGTGACGGTGGTGCAGGCGATCAGGTGGTGATGTATGGCGTGCAGGTTATCTTCTACCGCATATTGGCACGTGTGGTAGATGCCGATGGCAACCCTATCAAGGGTATCGAGGCTAAGGCGCTCTACGACCTTGAGTATGCGGATTACTACTATGCTGTTGGCTATAGCGACGTTGAGGGTGTTATTAACACTGAGCAGACATCTGGCATAACACCGCCATATCTGCAACTCAAGGATATTGATGGCGAGGCTAATGGTGGAGAGTTCGAGACATTGACGCTCGAGCTTGGCGACAGCTTTACTGAGCCTGCGGATCCCTCGGGATTTTATGTCGCAGAGTTAGGCGACGTGACTATGGCTAAGACAGACTAATATGCTAATCATTAACCACTTGTGATATGAAACGACTGATATATTTGTTGATGGCGATGCTCGGCTTTGGCCTCTCGAGCTGTAGCGAGATATTTAGTGATAACCCACCCTTCAATGATGACGATGTTGTTGCCGAGTATGGCGTGCCGCATGTTATCTTCCGTGTGTCGGCGCGCGTTGTTGACGAGGCGGGCACCCCCATCGAGGGTATATGCTTAGTCGTTGGCCAGGAGCCTGCTGCGGAGTATAACTCGAGCTATTCGGATAGCAGTGGCGACGTTAGCTTGGAGACATGGTTGTGGCCTGGGACGCAGAATAAGGTGCAGTTTGTCGACACTGATGGCGAGGCTAACGGTGGTGAGTTCGAGACATTAGAGCTCGACATCACCGATAAGATTACACAGTATGAAGAGGGCGAGGGCAACTGGTACGAGGGAGGCTATCAGGCTGAGCTTGGTGAGGTGACGATGACATTGAAGAAGGACGCAATACTTAACGAATAAAGCTATGATAGGCAGGATATTAACACGACTTTTTGCCCTCTTTGGGATGACGCTAACATGCGTTGCATGCTACGGAGTAGAATACTCGGAGTTCCACGCTGAGTTTGGTGCTACGGGGCGCGTTGTCGACCCCGAGGGCAATCCGATTAAGGGTATTGAGGCATCTGTGGGTGATAGAGCCACGACCACCGACGATAATGGTTGGTTTTTTGTCGATGGCATCAGCCCCGAACTTAACCTCGAAGATGTTGACGGCGAGGCTAATGGCTCGTTTGAGAGTCGGACGATAACGCTCGGAGCTACGGGCATCGTCGAGCTGGGCGATGTCGAACTAAAACGTAAGTAGAGATGGGCAAGCGATTAGGAGTGCGCCAATGGATGGCGCTCAAGTTGTTCCGCAAACTGCGCAACATACGCCGCGAGGAGCACGTGCTAAATACCCTCTTTTGGGAGTGTACGCTGAGGTGTAATTTGAAGTGCCGCCACTGTGGTAGCGACTGTACCGTCGACCCCGCACTGAAGGATATGCCAGCGAAGGACTTTTTCCGTGTGTTGGATAACGACATTACGCCTAATGTCAACCCCAATAAGGTCTTGATTATCCTCTCGGGCGGCGAGGTGCTCGTGCGCAAGGATCTTGAGGATATAGGCATCAACCTCTACCGTCGTGGCTATCCGTGGGGCATGGTTACCAATGGCCTTGGCCTCACGCGCCAGAGGCTCGACTCGCTCATTCGCTCGGGTCTGCACTCAATAACCGTCTCACTCGACGGCTTCGAGGAGGAGCACTTCCACATACGCCAAAATAAGGAGAGCTTTGCTCGCGCTGTCGAGGCCGTGAAGATGATCTCTGCCGACGCGGAGCTCGCCTCGGATGTGGTCACGTGCGTGACCCCCGCGCTCATGCCTAAGTTGGCAGAGTTCAAGGAGTTTCTATACTCTCTTGGGGTGCGTCGCTGGCGTCTCTTCACCATCTTCCCTGTGGGCCGTGCTGCCACCGATTCCTCGCTGCAACTCAACGACGAGGAGTTCACCTATCTTATGCAGTTTATAGAGGCCACGCGCAAGGAGGGGCGCATCAAGGCATCCTACGGCTGTGAGGGCTTCCTTGGGGGCTACGAGATGCGTGTACGTACTAATCCCTTCGAGTGCTACGCGGGCGTGGGCATCGCCTCCATCCGCGTCAATGGCGATATTTCGGGCTGCACGAGCGTGCGTGCTAACTTCACACAGGGCAACATCTACCACGATAACTTCTGGGATGTGTGGCAAAACCGCTTCGAGAAGTTTCGCAACCGCGCATGGGCGAAGAAGGGCAAGTGTGCCGACTGTAAGATGTGGCAGTACTGCGAGGGCAACGGCATGCACCTCTACGACAATGATGAAAATCTACTCGTGTGCCACTATCATCGACTTTGTCGATAATGAGCAATGAGCAATGAGTAGTGAGCAGTAAGAAACTATTACTAATTACTCACTACTCACTGTTCTTAGTCTTCCCCAGAGGGGAAGCGCCATGCTGTCATTTCACCCCCTATTTATACCTTTTCGCTGAAATTTTTAGGATAAGTTGCTATTTTTTGCAATTTATTCACTATCTTGCACCCGATTATGGTGCGTCACGACGTTAGCATTTAGAGCAAGGGCCACATTTGGACAATCCGTAGGCCTCGATTGTGCGGGCGCTACGGCTAAGTGATGTGCTATAATATGTTGTGTTTATGGATATTATTAACTTTAAAACTTCGTATAGTAGTATGAAAAAGATTATGTTTTTGATGTTGGCTCTCTTTGTGGGTTTCAGCGCATCAGCACAGTCGATGCCCGACGTAAAGGTTGAGAATCAGGAGGGTAAGGTTATCTCGACGCGCGACTTGGTAGATGGCACGCCGATGATTATTTCGTTCTGGTCGACGACATGCAAGCCTTGCATCATGGAACTTAACGCCATTAACGACAACCTCTACGACTGGTTGGAGGAGGTAGACATGAAGGTTGTTGCTGTTTCGGTTGACGATGCACGTACCCTCAGCCGCGCGCGTGCCATGACTCAGGGTCAGGGCTGGGACGACTACACATGTATCTACGATAAGAATCAGGACTTCAAGCGCGCCATGAACGTGAGCCTCACGCCCCACACCTTCATTGTTGACGGCAAGGGTAACGTGGTCTACTCACACTCGGGCTACACCCCTGGCAGCGAGCAGGAGTTGTTCGAGAAGATTAAGGAGCTTAAGTAGTTGTATTGATAGCAGAGGTATGGCAGCCGAGTGTTGCTACCTCTGTTTTCAACATTAATCGATAAAACTTTACGGAATGAAGAAATTTTTACTCGCGTTTAGCATAGTAGTAGCTTCGATGTTTGTTGCTGAGGAGGCCTCGGCGCAGATTAAGGCTGGCGAGGGTCAGGTGTCGATCGCGTTGGAGAGTAATAATACCTATTACACTAAGGATCAAAAAATCCTTGATATCGGCAAATATAAACCTAATGAGGATACGGCTCGAACTAAAGGCGATTTTGGTTCGAATGACTACCTTAAGGTGGATTATAATCTCGGTCGTTTCTCTGCGGGTGTACAGGTCGATGCTTTTCTTCCTGCGCTTTGGGGTTATGATTTCTATAAATTTCAGCAGCGCGACTCTAAGATGACAGCCTTCTTAACGAAGTATGTGCAGTGGGAGGATCAGAATTGGGGTGTTCGCCTTGGTGATATATATGACCAGTTTGGTAATGGTCTGATCTTCCGCAGCTATGAGGAGCGTGCGTTGGCTATCAACAACTCGTTGGCTGGTGGTAGAGCATACTACAACTTTAACAATATGGTGAATGTTAAAGTTCTTGCAGGTCTACCTCGCCTTTATGATGTGAGATCTAAGAATATTGTTTGGGGTGCAGACCTTGCCCTCTCTATCTCTGATATGGCAGGATGGAATAACGGGGTTGTCTCTATCGAGGGAAGTTATGTGGGTCGTTATCAAAATGATATTTCTGAGCTCCAGAGTATGATTGACAATAAGCTACTGAATATGGTGTCTGGTCGATTAAACTTTGAGACGGCTGGTTTTACCTTGCGTGGTGAGTATGTAGCAAAACTTAACGAAGATTTCTTTGACCCAGGACGAGATAGTGCTAAAGGTAATGCTGTAGTTGTTGATTTGGGCTATAACTATAAGCGTTTTTCTGTATCGGCGACTATACGCCGTTTGCAAAATATGACAACGCCTATAGAGATGGTTAAACCTGGTATTGGTAGTGGAAATACAATAAACTATATTCCATTACTTACTCGTCAACATACTTATATGCTTGCAAATCTCAATCCATATAACGCTACTACAACATTTGCAGGCGGTAGTGAGATTGGTGGTCAAATAGATGTATACTATTCGATACGTAGCAGTAAACAGCGTATAAAGTATTGGAACTTCCATGCAAACTTCTCAATGTTTAATTCTCTTGACCATAAGTCACTTGATGGTAATACTGAAATCAAGGGACGTAATGCGTGGATTGATTTTAACTTTGATGTTGAGCGACAGTGGAGCAAGAAGTTAAAGACTACGTTCTTCTACTCTTACCAGCGTAGGGATGAAACAATGGCTCATGAGGATGCCGTTGATGCGTACTATTGTGGCTCGCATATATTTGTAGCTGATGTTACATACAAATTTAATAAGAAACACTCTATTCGAGTAGAGGCTCAGTATATGGCTGCGAACAATTATGAGGGTGATTGGGTTGCTGGCTTGATTGAGTACAACTTCGCTCCTAAGTTCAGCTTCTATGTAAGCGATATGTGGAACTGCGAGAAGATGAATGATCCAAAGTATGGAGGTAACTATTACCAGTACTATGGTGCGGATGGATATCCTATTGAGGATTCATATGGATTTGAACTGATGCACTACTATCAGGTAGGTACAACCTTTACGCATAAGAATTTCCGTGCTCAGTTATCTTATGGTCGTAACCGTGCAGGTTATGTGTGCTCGGGTGGTCAGTGCCGTTTCCAGCCCGCCTATACTGGTGTGAACCTTGCATTTACGCTTACATTCTAAATATAAACTAAGATAATAACAATGAAAATTACAAAGTTTTTAGCACTTATGTGTGCTGCAACCTTGGCTTTCGTAGGTTGCGAGGGTAGTGGCAATGATGGCCCGCAAGCGTCAGGTAGCGCAGTGTTGACCGTCGATAAGAGCGTTGCTACGATGGGCGATACTATCACCTTCACGGTTACTAACGAGGGTGTAGACGTTACGGCCGAGTCTAAGATTTACAATAAGGATGGTTATCAAGAGATTACTAACCCATTTGTTGTTGAGGCTGATGGTCTCTATGAGTTCTATGCAGTTTATGGAACCTCAATTACTAAGACCATCAAAGTGTCGGTAGCACCCTCTATCCCCGAGCTCCCTGAGGATGATGACCCAACCAACACATCTTTCAATCATCGTGTGCTCTTGGTAGACCATACAGGTACTATGTGTGGTTACTGCCCGTTGATGATGGAGGCTCTTAGGGAGGTGGCTGCTACAGAGGGCTACCACGATAAGTTCTACGAGGCTATGTCGCACACCTTCAATAACGATGACCCATCATGGTCGCGTTCGGCAGAGGTTGTTACAGCGCATTATGGAGCTCTTGTAAGTGGCTATCCATCGCTTACATTCAATTTCTACCATCCTGCGTCAGCGAGCTACTATGCTACGGATATAAAGTCGCAGATTGATGCCCTTTGGAAGGCCGATGGTGCTGACGCTGGTGTTATGGCAGCCACTACGGGTGGTAATACTGTGGTGGCAGTAGCCGCAGAGGTTAAGGCTAAGGTTACGGGCGACTACCGTATCACCGCTTGGCTTTTGGAGGATGACATCTATGCTCCTCAGTCGGGTACAAGTGATGAGTCATTCTATACGCACAATAACTCTATACGCCATATAGCCTCGTCTGACCCTATCACGGGCTTCGACCTTGGTACTATCGAGGCTGGTGCTACGGCTTATAAGGAGATGGCATTGGAGATTCAGAGTGCTAAGTGGAATAAAGAGAAGCTTAAGGTGTTGGTTATCGTAACGGCGCGTAATAGTAGCAATCGTTACGAAATTGTAGCTATGAACATCTGTCCTATAAATGGCTCAGTAAAGTACGACTATAAAATACAGAAGTAATTAATATCTAAAACCTATTAAACAATGAAAATTACAAAGTTCTTTGCGCTTATGTGCGCTGCAGCTGTCGCCTTTGTTGGTTGTGAGGGTACTGAGGACAACAACAACGGTGGCACAACCGGTGGTGGTAACAACAATCCACCCGCATCAACTACAGGTTTTGTTCTCTCAGTCGACAAGACTCCTATTGCGCTTGGCGAAAGCTTTACTCTTACGGTAACAGATGATGGTGTAGATGTCACTTCATCGGCTACAATCTACAACTATAAGAGTATGGAGGTTGTTAAGAATAACACCTTTACTCCCGAGTCTACTGGCGTTTACTCATTCTTTGCCACCCTTGGTAGCAAGTCATCTAACACATTGTATGTAACTGTGATGGCAAGTGTTCCCGATCTTCCAGCAGATACAGATGCGGCAAACACTAAGTTCAACCACCGCATTCTTCTTGTTGACCATACAGGTGTTAACTGTGGATATTGCCCTATGATGACAGATAACCTCCTTGCTCTCCATGAAACTGAGTGGAAGGATCATTTCAACGAGGTAACTAATCATGCTGGTGCATATGCTTCGGGTGATCCAGCAAACTCTCCAGCTGCAAATATTGTAGATGCCTTCTACGGTAGCCCTGGAAGTAAGCCTAAATTGAATATCAATTTCTATTACGGTGAAGTACCTAATCAGTATGTATCAGGATTTATTAGTGATATGAATACAGTGTTTACGGAGCTTGTAAAGGTTGATGGTGCTGATGCGGGTGCTGCTGTTGCAACTGTGGGTGATCCTGAGATTGTATATGCTACTGTAGCTGTTAAGGCCGCTGTTGAGCAGGAGTACAAGGTTAATGCATGGCTTCTTCAGAATAATATATATAGCGCTAATCAGGCTAATGCATCTGAGCCTCATCATTATATTTATAACCATGCTGTACGTAATATAGCAGGATCACCTACTAAGACTAATGTCCAGGGTGAGTCTATTGGTGTAGTTAAGGCTGGTGATACTTTTGAGACTGGTTTTGAGCTTCCTATCACAAGTACAAAGTGGGAGCTTGATAATCTTGAGGTGCTTGTTATTATCAGCGCTAAGGATAGACAAAATCGTTGGGAGGTTGTTAACACCACGGTTTGCCCTGTTAACCAGAGCGTAAACTTCGAGTATCTTCAGTAATTCAAGTGCAACAATGCTTTAAAAGAAGTGCCACTCCATGCGGGTGGCACTTCTTTTTGAATTAGTAGTGAGCAATGAGTAATTAGCAGTGAAAGTGAGTAATGCCCCCCTCATTCATCCTGCCTCTCTGTCATCCTGCCCCCCCCTCTGTCATCCTGAACGAAGTGAAGGATCTATGGCCGCGACAATGTCATCCTGAACGAAGTGAAGGATCTATGGCCGCGACAATGTCATCCTGAGCGAAGTCGAAGGATCTAAGGCCGCGACAATGTCATCCTGAGCGAAGTCGAAGGATCTATGGTCGCAGCGATGTCATCCTGAGCGAAGTCGAAGGATCTATGGTCGCAACAACGTCATCCCGAACGAAGCGAAAGATCTCAAAAACACCGACTACCAGATTCTTCACTTTGTTCAGAATGACAGCCCCGAGAGAGCATCAGATTGTCATCCTGAGCGAAGTGAAGGATCTCTCCGCGACCAAAATGATCAATCACGATGGACTGATAGCACCCCATCGTGATGCACCCCTTGCGGGTATTATGTTTGATAGACTACAACTCGAATGAGGACTTGTCGGGGAACATAGACTTCAAAAATGCAACCATGCGGTCGCGGTCGACATCCGACGAGTACTCGCTGTCGTTCATGCAGAACATCAGCGGGTTATACTTCTCAAACTCCTTCTTATAGTCGGGCGAGACGAGCTTAATCCAGCGCGAGTCGGCAGCATAGTGGCCACTCATGAGCGCCTTGACAAGGTCGGAGGGTGTATTTATGCGATTGTAGCGTCCCACCTTGCGGAGCTCGGCCTGTCCTGTGGCAACAGTATAGTAGCTCACAAAGCAACGCTGCATATCTTTATTATTCCTAAAGCGGCGGAATGACGTGCGCTCCCAGGCGTCGCGCATCTGTGCTACGCAGTACTCGTAGTCGCTCTTGCGGTAGGCATCGAAGTTGTGATGCGGAGCATGGCATATAAGCTTGCCCCACTTCTCGTTGACGAGCTTCTGCATGTGGAACAGCACGCGGGCATAGTTGCCTCCCGTGCGTGCCCTGCGGCGGTTCATGCGCGCTCCCATAAGGCGAACGATGGGCGACCCGTCGGGCTTGAAGAATACATCAGGCGTGGTGGGTGCTCCAAAGAAGGTGTCGTCGTTGCCGAAGATGAAGTGCTCAGCAAGTCCTGGGATCTTATATATGCAGCTCTCGATGGCATGCGACGAGAAGACTGGCAGCGCCTCGGCAGGAAGAATCTCGCTATGGTCGACGATGGTTATCTTCGGGTGGTTAAGGTTGAGCCACCTGGGGCACTGCGAGTCGGTGATGATATATATATGGTTGACCCATGGGGCATACTTCTCGACAGAGCGCAACGAGTAGAGCAACTCGTCGTTATCCCTCCAGCGTGACTCACTGCGGCTCTGCGGTGAGGGGCCATTCTTAGGCCTCGCTGGCATATAACGATCGCGCTTCTCTCTCCACTCTGGATCACTGCCATCAACCCATGCGTAGACAAGGTCAATGGGAAAATCTATACGCTCGTCGGTCTCTACCATATACAAAATTTAGGTTGCTACATCGCTCTACTGCCCATATTATGACACCAAAAATTGGTCGCTTCGCACCATACGGACATAGCATTACCGATACAAAGATAACAAATTTTTCCTCTTTACAACAAATACTACGAAAAAATTGTCCTTACACTTCGTGACAGCATACCTCCGCATCCGCCCAAAAGGAGCTTAGAAGGGGTAGCCAACGCCGAAGTTAAGCGCCATATTGCCCCACTTGAAATTGTGTATCCAGCGTTGACCCTCGGGCATGCCTGGGTTGTGCAGCTGCACGCCAAGATCGAAGCGTAGGATGACAAAGGTGGCATCTATGCGTAGCCCCAAGCCCGTATTGAAGCCTAACTGTCGATAGAAACTATCGAAGTGGAAGACCTCCTCGGGGTTGTTGTCCTCGGTGTCGCGCAAGTACCAAACGTTACCCGCATCTAAGAATATAGCTCCATGGAATATCCACCATATAGGGAAGCGGAACTCGAGGTTAGCCTCAAGACGCACATCGCCCACCTGTGAGGGGTAGGAGGCATCCGTAATCTCAGGCTTATTACCAGGGCCCAGTGTGCGGGGAACCCAGCCACGCATAGAGTTAGCACCTCCGCAGTAGAACATACGGTCGAAGGGTATTGAGCGGCCGCGTGAGTTGCCATACGTGACGCCTACACCACCAAAGAGCCTGCCCGCGAGTGCCATCTTATGGCCAAGGTCTATGTTGTGGCTTGCACTCACGTCGGCACGTACGTATTGCGAGTAGCGCACGCCGAGAATCTCATAGTAGTTGCGACCCGCAGCAGGCTGCGAGAAGAGGTGCTCAAGGCCGTGGATAAGATTACCCGCAGTCTCGAGGTTGGCACGTACGATGGTGACATTCTGGTCGAAGTCGGAGCGCTGTGTGTTGTAGACAAACGAGGCCGACAGACCCGCATTGAGCTGTGACTCGAACGACGTACGTAGGTAGCGGTTGTCAATATCGGCGAGGAACTTCTCGTCGACCTCCTTGACATCAATCCAGTTGATATCTATGGGGCGGAGGACTATCGACGAGCGCTCGCCCTGCTGCCAACTATATGCCCAACGTGTGGTGAAGATGTTACGACGATAGTAGGGGCGGTTCTGGTAGTCGAAGGCGAGCTCCAGACGCGTACGTGGTTGTGCTATCTTCATGCCTGGCGTTATGCGGAATGGCACGAGGAAGCTCGGGAACGAGAGACCCGTAGTTAGGCTAAACTCCTGGGCACTGCGCTTGGCTACGTCGCGGGCATACATAAACTCGAAACCGAAGCGCGCGGCAATATCGAAGGCCTCGGCACCGCGAAAGACATTCTTGTTGGAGTAACCCAGCGTGGCACTAAGACCGTAGAATGTCGATGTCGAGGAGGCCTCGACCTCAACCTTCATCGCCTGCTTGAGCGCTGGCGTGCAGTATATGTTGCAGTCGATATAACCCTCGCGTGTGTCAAGAAGATTGTCGTCATCGTCGCCAAGGTATGTGACATAGCCATCGTTGCCGTCAACACGCGTAAAGTCGATCTTGGTGTTACGGAAGAAGCCAAGCGACATGAGCTCCTTGTTGGTGTGTGTCACCTGCGACGCGTTGTATAGGTAGTTGGGGTAGATGGGTATCGTGCGACGTAGCACAGCATCGCGTAGCTGCGGTGTGGTGTTGAGGTCGCGGATGATGGTGAGACCATAGTACTCTGCCGTGTCGATGCGGGCATCTGCCTTGAAGCCAAGAGTGGAGCGTAGCATGGGGTCGTAGGTGGGATAGACGTTGATGTTGCGTATGCGATATACGGCGTTATCCTCCCATATCTGTGCTCCTCGCTCGTTGTAGCCCACAAGTGTTGGGCGTACAATCATCTTTACGTCAGCATCATATTTGCGGCCTATGGTGTCTACGTCGAACGATATGTTGTTCACGGTGAAGTCCAAGTATCCACGGTTGTTGAGGTTGGCGGCTATGCGGTTACGCTCAGCATCCAGGCGCGAAATGTCGAGCACATCGCCAGCATGTAGTAGCGTGGCGGCTGTGTCTGCAAGGATTATCGAGCGTAGCGACTCGTCGCGAAACTCATAGCTGATGGAGTCAATGCGTGTGGGCTCGCCCTGACGTAATATGTAGGTGAGCTCGGCACGACGCTTACGTCGTGTGGTGTCCGTCTTACACTCCACGCTCGAAGAGAAGTAGCCGCGTGTGTGCATATATGTCTGGAGGTTCTGTACCGACTTCTCCGTAAGTACCGTATCGAGAAGCACAGGCTCCTCGCCCATCTTACGCTTAAAGTTGTTCCACCAGTTATCCTTCTCGGGGTTAGCCTTCTCGTATATCCATACGTAGAAGTCGATACCCAATATGCGCTTGTTGGGCGACTGTCGTACGTAGGTCTCTAAGTCGTCGCGGTCGTCGGTGATACGCTCGTCGCGTGGCGTTGACCTATCCTCCTCGAACGACACCTTAGATAGCAAGTAGCTACCCTCGGGAAGTGAGCGCGTGACGTTACATGCGGCAACAATAACTGCCACAACAACCATCACAACATATCGCTCTAACCTACGCCACATACTCTCTACTTGTCAATGCTACGCACGAAGTCGAGCCATAGCTCTGCCTCGCCCGTTAAGGTTGTCACCTCGTAGCTTAATCTTCCATCCTTAAATTCGGCTCGTCCAATCCACTCGTATGTGGCATTGCCCTCAAGCGATGTCACTATCTCTCCACCAAGCCTCGTTGTGCAGAATACCCTGCCTCCGCGGTTTGTCACCTCTATGCGTGAGCCCTCGGCGACTATCTTGAGCAGCGTTGCGGCCGTTGCTGAGGCCGTCATTGCCGTGCCGCACGATAGTGTTATGCCAGCCCCACGCTCGTACGTGGCAACAAAGATCCCGTTAGTGCGACGCTCATAGAGCGACACATTCACACCGCGAGGAAAAAGCTTATTGCACTGCTTCACACGCTCGCCAAGCTCCGCAAGAAGTTGTAAGTCTATCTTCTCGACCTCCGCCACAATGTGGGGGTTACCCAAGCTTAGTGCCGTAAAGCGTAGGTCGGGATGCAGCCCCTCGATTACGCGTCCCACGAAACTCTCGCCCTCGCTAAAGAACGTGAAGTCGTCGCTATGCGTGCGTATCGGAATGTCGACCTTAAAGGCGGGTATGCCCTGAGCGATATCCTCGGCATGGACAATGGCATAATCCCTGCCCCCAGAGCGTAGTATGCCCGAGGCGAGATAGCCACGCTCATAGGCTAAGCGTGCCACGCAACGTATGCCGTTGCCGCACATCTCGGCGTGCGTACCGTCGGGGTTGAGCATATCCATGCCATAGATGCCGTCATCGTGGCGTACGACCAAGAGTAGCCCGTCGCTACCTATGCCCTGCTCCCTATCCGACGCTGCACGAGCAAATGCCAACCAGTCAACATGTTGTAGTGTAGCATCACGTGTTACATCCACCATGATGAAGTCGTTGCCCGAACCATGACATTTGATAATCTCCATAGCTGCTTTTTAGTATATATTCGGTCAAAGTTACAAATAATTTTTACGTCGTCAAAATTACACTTTGCGAAAGTGCAATTTTTATGACAGTGAGTTGCACATCTGCCAATTTTTTTGTAATATTGTAATACGAAAACAAAAACATACGGCTATGGTTGAAAAGTTTATTATGGCGGGGGCTACGCCTATGCATATTGCCGATACCGAGAAGGGTGATAGGTGTGTAGTATTATTGCACGGCTACTTGGAGTCGATGTTGGTGTGGGACGAGTTTGTGTCGCTGCTGCGTGATAGTGTGCGCGTGGTGACGCTCGACCTCCCAGGTCACGGTATCTCGGTTGTCGAGGGCGAGGTTCATACCATGGAGTATTTGGCCGACTGTGTTGCCCGAGCGATGGAGGCTCTGGGCATCGAGCGCTACACGGTTGTTGGACACTCAATGGGTGGATATGTGGCCTTGGCCATGTGCGACAACTATATCGATAGGCTCGATGGTATTGTCTTGCTCAGCTCCACGACGATGGCCGACGGCCAGGAGAAGTGCGACCGTCGCCGCCGCGAGATAGAGCTTGTAAAGGCGGGAAAGAAGAGCACCATGGCACGCCTAGTGCCTCATGCGGGCTTTGCTGCCGAGAACGTCGAGCGCCTAAAGGACTATATTGAGGATCTTGGTGAGCTAATACTTATAACTGAGGATGAGGGTGTTATTGCCATCCTCGGTGGTATGATAGAGCGTCATAGCCGTGGCGAGCAGCTACGCACAAGTGGTATACCTCACCTCTTCATCTTTGGTCGTCACGACTACTACATACCTGTCGAGCAGGCTGAGCAGATGATTGCCGACGACCCCGAGGCTGGTGTCGTATGGCTTGAGCACTCGGGTCACATGGGATTTATCGAGGAGCCCGACCTATGCGCCAAGGCAATTCTTGATTTTGTGGGTTAGAGCATGGCTCGAGGGCGCCTGATATAGACGTATGTCGAATAGGGGTGCGAGTGCCACAACATGCGATATAACCTCCGTCTGTAGGTGCTCGTAGGGCACCCAGTTGACATCTGACGAGAAGAAGTATAGCTCCACTGGTAACCCCCACTCCGAGGGTTGTAGCTGGCGCACCATGACCATCATGCCATGGTGAACACGTGGATGTGTGTTGAGATACTCCGTTACGGCACGCATATATAGGTCGAGGTTGGTAAGCATGCCCCCCTCGGCACTCTGCATCGACATGCGCTCGATAAGACGTGCTAACGACTTCTCGCCACGTAGCCTCTCGACGAACTCGTCTGTGGCGAAGTGGATGCTTGTCATATCAACATTTATCGAGCGTTTCACACGCCTGCCACCAGCATCGCGCATCGCTTGCCAGTTGTCAAATGGCTCGCTGACAAGTAGGTAGGGTGGTATTGTTTGCAACGTATTATCCCAGCATCGAATCTTAATCGTTGTGAGCGATACCTCGACAACCGTGCCATCAACACCACGGCTTGGCACCTCTATCCAGTCACCCACCTTGAGCATATCGTTTGCCGAGAGCTGTATGCCTGCAATGAGTCCGAGGAGTGTATCCTTGAAGATGAACGATATTACCGCCGCCGAGGCACCCAGACCTGTAAGTAGACCCGCAGGCGATATGTTTAGGATGATGGCTATGACAAGTATAATGCCCACCAGTGCTAAGAGCACCTTGACAATCTGAAGCAATCCCTTGATGGGCTTACCATGCCATGCGGGACGGTCGACGATAAGCTGGAACGTAGCCTCAAAGAAGCTGCTAATGAATCGCAGGGCGGTGATCACGATACATATCTCGACGATGCGCTCCGCGAGCACTACGATCCACTCGGTCTTGATGCCCAGGGCCGACACAGCCAGTGGTAGCATCATGTTGACAACCAACGGAGTGATGATGGCACACAAATGCTTCATCACCTTCTCATCGAAGAGGATGTTATCCCACGACGCCTTGGTGTGGGCGATAATCCAGCGTACACCACGCATCACACCCCAGCGGAAGAGGATGTTGATGACGAGAATCAACACTACGAGATAGATGAGCACGATGAAACCATCGAGCTTGTCGGCGACAGTGGTGGTGAGCCCCCAGCTTACCAGACGCTCGTTTATCCACTCGTTTACGGTGTGGTCAAAGAAGTTCATCGTTAGTTGTGTTGTCAGGTTAGTGCTGCTCGAGGCTTAGAAGTTTATGCCTAAGCCTATGAATACCATCTGGTTGAAGGCCTTGCGGTTGACATCCTTGGGCTTATATCCAAAGGGCTCCTTGATGACAGGACGCGGATTCATCATCATGGCGTTGTAGCCCAACATTATGTCGTACTTCATGTCCGAGTCGGGTGCTTGCAGACGATAGCCTATGCCTCCCGAACATGTAGTACCAAAGCGTAGACCCTTGTCGAATAGTATGTTGGTGCCCATATTCACGAAGTTGAATAGGCAGTTCTTGCGCTTGCCGTAGAAGTAGTGTGCTGTCACGGCGATGGGCACGGTCGTATAGTTGTACTGAATCTGTGCTCCAGCCTCGAAGCCCACACGCCAGTGGTTGTTTATGAGGTATCCACCCGTGAGCATCACATTGCCACCCATCTTTGCCTGGCTCTTATATGCGCGCTCGGCCTTCTGTCCCGTGATATGCATGTAGTCGAGTTCGTAGAATATCAGTCCTACGCGTCCCGCAGCGCCCCACTCCCATCCCGAGTAGTGACGTGTCTTGCGCTCTATCTCTTCGGGTGTCTCACGGCGCTTAGCCTCCGCCATAGGTATGGCCATAAGCACTAATAGTGCAAATATTATAAATCTCTTCATATCTAACTCTTTCGCTATAATCCTATTAACGTCTTGGCTCTGCGCTTATTGTCTTTGTTTACAATCCGCGCACGGCTTTTTCCCACGCCCATGCCGCCTTGAGCGTATCCTCCAACCTACGCTCTGCACACCAGCCGAGCTCCTCGTTGGCGAGTGTTGTATCTGCCCATACTGCCGTCACATCACCTGCGCGACGCTCTGCCACGCGGTAGTTGAGCTTGAGGTTGTTGGCATTCTCGAAGCCGCGCACAAGCTCGAATACCGAGACGGGGCGACCTGTGCCGATGTTGAATACCTCGTAGCTCTCCTTCGTGCGACCCTCGACCATGCGGTTGATGGCCACCACATGCGCACGTGCGAGGTCGACAATGTCGATATAATCTCTCAGACATGAGTCGTCAGGTGTAGGATAGTCGTCGCCAAAGATGCTTAGACACTCGCGCACGCCCGCAGCCGTCTGTGTAATATAGGGCACAAGGTTGTTGGGCACGCCACGTGGGAGCTCGCCAATGAGTGCTGAGGGGTGAGCGCCTATGGGGTTGAAGTAGCGCAACGCTATTCCGTGCATGGCACTATTTGCCCTGACGGTGTCGCGTAGTATGTCTTCCGACATCTGCTTGGTGTTGCCGTAGGGCGATGTTGCAGGCTTACGCTCGGTGCGTTCGGTGACGGGTAGCTCCTCGGCATCGCCATATACCGTCGCCGACGACGAGAAGAGCACGTTGCTACGGCCATACTCGGCCATAAGCTCGAGAATGTTGACAAACGATACGAGGTTGTTGTGATAATACTTCAGGGGCTCGGCCACGGACTCGCCCACAGCCTTATACGCTGCGAAGTGAATGACCGACTGGAAGTCGTAGGCCTCGAACACCTTACGCATAGCCTCCTTATCTGCGCAGTCCGCCTCGATAAACTTGGGCTCCACGCCTGTAATCTTGCGTATACCCTCCAATGACGAGGCGTCGCTATTCGAGAAGTTGTCCACGACGACAACATCATACCCTGCATTTATAAGCTCTACAGTCGTATGCGACCCTATATAGCCAGCACCGCCAGCCACAAGCACCATCTTATTCATAGCTTTCGATATTATTCAACACACAAAGGTAAGAAAAAGTATTAAATTTTCATCACCTAAGACAACCTTTATGCCGCCTAATGTTGCTAATCTACAAAAATTTTTAGAAGCTATTTAAATTTTGGATTATTTGTACATCCGTAGCATGTGAGGGTGTTATTGTTACCACGAATATACAACACATCCCTCCAAAAACAAAAAAGCACCCAAGAGTTATACAACCCTTGGGTAATTTTTAGAATATGTTTCTATAAGGCGAGTGCGTTTATTTATTTGTGTCACGAATAAACGTATTATTGTTCAACCAAATAGATTCGCTAGGATGCCTGAAGTTTTTGTACTTAGCAGGGTATCCTGTCACAATGACTGCATCGATAACTCCTGCTGTATTATACTTAACTTGATACTCCATGCCGATAAGTACATCGGCATTACTATTTACTAATAGAGCCTCCTTGACAGCAGCACTAATAATATTTTCTATATCTGTCCTCAGAAGTTCTGTAGATGGATTTAATGTATAAGTAATTTTCTTTGAAGATACCTCTAAGTCCGCAATCAGCGGAGGAGTCACTGGGGTGTCAACGTTAATGCTACGATATGTTGCCGTGTTCAGCAAACGGCTTTTTGATGGAGGCGTAGGTGTTGTTGTAGTGGGTGTATAGGTGTAGGTGCTACATGATACCACAAATAAAGTACATGCTACTAATGAATATAGAATCTTCATAACGGTTAGAGTATTTATTAAAATTATATTTAGTAGTTATCATGTTGTTTATTTGTCTGTTACAGGTCGGTAACCAACTCCGTATACGTGAACTGTCATACTATTATATTTCCATGGTTGAACATAAACTCGCTTTGGGGAAAATAATAAAATATTTATCTTCTTTGAGTCATACTTTGGAGTTGAAGTTTGATATAATCCTGTACCACCCTGCCTTGCAAAATAGTTGGTAGGCAACAAAATCCTATTACCATTTGGTCCAGTTATTTCGTATCCTTTACACTCAACACCTCTATCATCTACATAATTGTAATATTTCCATGTACATCTATTTATTAATTCTCCCCATTCGGCAGATGTTGGGGTTCTCCACATTGTTCCCCAATATTGAGTTGAAGGATCTAAATCAGGATCACCCGAGAAATCTTTGTTGTGATCTACTATTTTAATGTCTTTATTAATCACACCAGGATTAAACTCTATGCTACTTCCCATATAGAACAATACACCTTTATCGGTTGGTTGTTCTGCACCTAAATTACATGATGCCCAATTAACACTAAGACCTAAGTCTACACACTCTTGAGCATAGGTGTGTATAGTAGTTGCCATTGCAACAAGTATTAAAATTAGCTTTTTCATAATTAAGTAATGTATTAGTTTTAAGATCTATTATTTATCTGATACAGCCCTAATTGGGAGTCCGTAAAGATTATTTCTTATGTATTGTTGCCATCTCATTACTCTACGTTTGTGGGTAAACGAAAAGACTTTCATCTTTTGTGAATTGTGTACTGGTGTTGAACACATATATCCGCAACCATTCAAGTATTTCCCTTTATAAGTGCGTGCAGGAAGAAATATCTTGTTACCATTAGGGCCAGTAATTTCATACCCTTTAATCTTCGAACCTGTAGTAGATATATATTCACACCATATCCAAGTACATTGAGTCATTAACTCAACCCATTCGTCGTGAGTTGGGATTCTCTACAAATTTCCCCAATACGAAGTTGCAGCATCATACTGTGAATTGCCAGAATAATCGGTGTCGTGGTCATATATCTTGATATCTTTAGTAGATAATCCTACAGTAAATTCATGAATTGTACCTGCAACAAATTCCTGCCCCATTTGCTCTTGAGATATTGCTCCGATGTTATATGCGGCCCAATTAACACTGAGACCTAAGTCTACACACTCTTGAGCATTAACTAATAATGTTGCCATCGTTGTGGTAATAAGCAAAATAGATTTTTTCATAATCTCAAAAAAACGATCTAATAGTCTCTTTATAATTATAGTTACATATATTCTATTTCATAGAAAGTTGACTCAATATGGTTTACCTTTCTGCCATGAACTATCGTGGTTTTCATAACGATATTATTACACCAATCATAATTATATGATATTGATTCAGACAACATCCCTTTATTGTTGTAGACACACTTCTTGATTATTCTTCCAAAATTATCATAATGGAATGTTTCGGAATCTACTAAAATGTCACAATGGTAATAGCTTTTCTCTGTAATATTGCCTTGATTATCATATTCATAACTATAGTTAATATCTTCTTCTAATTTGCCAGCGTTATTATAATGAAGTCGCTGTATTAAATCTCCATGCGAGTTATAACTAATGGTGTATTTACTTCCTAATACTCCATTTGAATCGTAATGACGCTCTACAATTATATTTCCGCTATCGTCATATTCATATGTAGTTTTCCCATCGTTCTCACCTTTATAATAAAGGTGTTCTGCTATGATATTTCCGCATACATCATATTCATATATGGTAACATACTTACACATTAGATTACCACTCTCTCTAACCACTTGATTATCTTTGTTGTACTTGTATTTGATATATCCATCGTAAGTGTATTCATTAGTTTCTTTTATGATATCTCCGTGTTTGTTGTATTTATATTCACTTACACTAACATCCTTAGGCCCGAGTCCTAAAATTTCTCTCATAGTAGTATCTACCCAATGAACAATACTTTTTGCCACATTGCCCTGTTCATTAAATATATATTCCACAGGATGAATGGATTCGAGGGAACACTCTTGACTATTTATGTTTATATAATATTTAATGGTAGATTGTTTTATGCTTTTGATGTTTCCACATAGATTGTGGTGATAAAATCCATAACGTTCTCTTGATTGGGGAATAGAGTCTACTGCAAAACTTGGGTTACAGCATAATAAAGGTAGTATACAAAATGCTAAAAGCCTCTTCATAATTAAAAACTTTTGCTTTTTACCGCCCGAACTCCTATAACGGTGGATTTATATCAAAAAGAAAGTGTGGAGTTGATTAGTTTATACGATTGGAGGTTCTGGAATACCTTACTGCGAATAAACAATACCCCACACTCGTATTGAGCATAGGGTACAGAACACCCTAGATGAATCAATACGGAGTGACGAGTGTGTTGCTTACCTCGCAGTAATTGTGAAATTTTCCAGATTTCCAATCGAGGATAAAAGCTAATACACTTTCATCAAAATATGTCTGCTATTTTTACAATAGCACTACAAAATTAAAAAATCTTTTTCAAACGAACAACACTCTTGCAGGACATTGTTCGTGTAATTCTCAACACATCCCTCCAAAAACAAAAATAAAAGAGTGCCGCGGCACTCTTTTATTTTCCATTGTATGTATTCATCGTACGGTCAGGGCCGATGGAGACAAACGATAGCACCGCATCGCCAAAGAGTTTTAGCCTTTCGGGCATGGTCTTAAGTTCGTCAGCCGAGAAGTCGCCCAAGACATAGTCCACCTGGTGGCCACGTGGGAAGTCGCCACCAACGCCGAAACGCAAGCGTGCATACTGGTTGTCGCCAAGCAGCTCGGTGATATTCTTCAGACCATTATGTCCTCCCTCCGAGCCATTCTTGCGCATGCGGAAGGTGCCGAATGGTAGGGCTATATCGTCGGAGATGACGAGGAGGTTTTCGCGCGGTATGCGCTCCTGCTCCATCCAGTATCTCACAGCCTTACCCGAGAGGTTCATATATGTCGAGGGCTTCAAGAGGAGCACCGTGCGGCCGCGATGCTTGAGCGTGGCCATAGCGCCATAACGCACCGTCGTAAAAGAGATATTGGATGCCTCGGCTAAGGCATCCAACACTCTGAATCCGATGTTGTGGCGCGTTGCGGCATACTCCATTCCGATATTGCCCAACCCGACAACAAGATACTTCATCGTCGAAACGTTTTAGTCCTCCGTCGACTACTGAGCAGCACGTGAAGCACGTGTTACGCGAACGGCGCAAACAGCAGTAGTTGCGGGAGTTACGAATGTGAGGTTCTCCTGCTTGAGGTCGCCTACGAAGATAGTCTGGCCAACCTGCAAGGGGGTAACGTCAACAACAATCTCATCGGGAATATACTCAACGAGAGCCTTAACCGTAAGCTTACGAGCTGAGAGCTGGAGCTTACCACCAATCTTAACACCCTCGGCGTTACCTGTAAGACGTACAGGAACATTTACTGCTACGGGCTTACCCTCCTGAACACGGTAGAAATCTACGTGGAGCACCTGCTCGCGTACGGGGTGATACTGAACCTCGCGCATAACAGCCTTCTCAATCTTACCGTCGATGTTGAGCTCAACGATGTATGAGTTGGGAGTGTAGATGAGCTGGTTGAGCTCCTTAGCGTCGATGGTGAATGTTACCTCCTCGCCACCACCATAAACGATGCATGGTACCTGACCCTCACGACGTGCTGCCTTAGCGAACTTCTTACCGAACTCCTTACGTGCAGTACCGTTAATCTGAATTGACTTCATAATTGTTTAATTATTAAATGTTTAACTTCGATGCCACTCAGGTACGATAGTCAGTCGCACCCCCATAGACATCTGCTTCGGACGGCAAAGATACTAAAAAAGTGGCAATTACCAACTTTTTTCGAGTTTTTTACGACAGGTAGTTTCAAAGACTAAGTGCAAAATTAAGATAAAAATTTAAAGAACATCTTTTTAGGGGATTCAAAATTTAATTTTTGTCTTGGTCTGCGGTTTAGTTTATACTGAGTGTTCAGGA
>JAFUPR010000038.1 GCA_017481145.1 Alistipes sp.
ATACCAAACTTTTTGTGAATGCAATCAATAGAATAACCGTCTTCGAGCATTCGCATATACTTGAGTAATGCTCCATAATCGTGTTTTTTGCGCATAAAGAAACCCCAAAAGTTTTTTGTCCAAACTTTTGGGGTCACTTCACTTTTTAGTCATCCCCTTTCTCATGTCAGCACCACCACTGCACGGCTCTGACCTAAAATTAGTGTAACCAAAGGACTCTATGCAATTGTCATAAACGAATTAACTCATAACTCATAGTTACCCGTTTTTTAATTAATTTCATGTCATAAGGGTGCCGAGTGCTACATCGGCAAAAATCCCGACGATGGGTAGTACTTTGGTGTACGTCTCATCGTCGGGATTTTTTGTTAGGGAACGCAATCGACCCCCTACCACAAGAAATTATCCGAGTAACTTTTTCAGTGCTGCGATATTACGTTCGTTATCGATGGCCTTGCCTTCGGCAGTGTAGGCATGCTCGATGGCTGCGGCAAAATGCTTCTCAACCTTATTACGAACAACCTTCATCGTACTATTGACCAAGCCGTTCTGCTCCGTAAAGGGCTCATCGGCCAGGGCGATAACCGCAGGTACCCAACGGTCGGGGAACTCGTCAGCATAGATGCCTCCCGAGCGGTACTTAGCAACCTCCTCGGCGACAATCTTTGCTGCCGCCCTATATCGCTCTTCGCCCTTGATGCCAGCCTCGTCAAGGTGCCGGTTAAGGCGCTCCTTCGAGGCTACAACCAGAGCGATAGTGTAGGGATTCTGGTTGTTATAGACGATGACCTGGTCGATATATGGTGACTTGTCGACCATAGCCTCCTCCATACCCTCGGGGCTATACTTCTCGCCATCGCTCGAGATAAGCAGGCTCTTGAAGCGACCGAGAACGTAGAGGAAGTTATCCTTCGACATATAACCCATATCACCCGTATATAGCCAGCCATCACGAACGGTGTCGGCCGTAGACTCGGGATTCTTCCAATATCCCGCCATGACATTCTCGCCCTTGATAACAATCTCGCCCTTCTCTCCCGTAGGCAGCTCTCGACCCTCCTCGTCGAGGATCTTGATCTGCAAGGGCTGCACAAGGCGTCCCGACGAGCCGAAGCGATGGTTGCGCTTAGACGGAGCATTAGTAGAGATGACAGGGGTTGCCTCCGAGAGACCGTAGCCCTGGAACATAGGTATGCCTATGGCGTAGAAGAAACGCTGAAGCTCGCTATCAAGGAGTGCTCCACCACCGATGAAGAATTGCAAATCGCCACCAAAGGCTACGCGCACCTTACTATATAGTATCTTATCGAAGAGCGCAACGGCAGGCTTCAGCAGACAACGCCAGCCATGCCCCTTAGAGTAGCCGTCGGCCTGGTAGGCATACGACGTACGGAGAGCAAGGTTGAAGAGGCGCTCCGTGGTCTTACCCTTCTTGCGGATGGTAGTCTCAATACTCTTGCGGAAGTTCTTGGCAAGCGCGGGAACCGAGAGCAGGAAGTGTGGGCGTACCTCCTTAATATTTAGAGGTATATTTTTGAGCGTCTCCATGGGTGTACGACCCACCTCCGTCGTAGCCACCGAGGCTCCGCACGCAATCATGATATAGAAGCCTACGACGTGAGCAAAGCAGTGGTCGAGCGGGAGGATAATGAGCGTACGCCACGATGATGGTATCGACACTACGGACAACGCCTGCTCGACGTTAGCCGTATAGTTGCGATGTGTAAGCACCACGCCCTTAGGGTCGGCCGTCGTTCCCGAGGTGTAAGTGATGGTCGCTATGTCGCTATTCTCGAGTGATTGGCCTATATCGAGGAACGACTCTTCGTTCTTGGCGAGGTACTCCTCACCCATAGCCTCCAACTCTTCGAGCGACATCTCGCCCTCCAAAAGTCCACCGTCGACATCACCCCACACGACAATATGCTTAAGGTCGGCGAGCTCTCCAGCAATGCTACGTATCTTCTTAAGCTGATACTTCGACACGAAGATAAGCTTTGCGTCGGAGTGACGCAAGCGGAAGAGTAGGTCGTTAGACTCCTCGAGCTTGATAGAGAGGGGCACGCTGATGGCACCAGCATATAGAAGACCGAGCTCCGAGATGATCCAGTTGTTGCATCCCTCAGCAAGAATAGAGACTCTATCGCCTCGTTCGATGCCTATGGCCGTAAGACCTGCACCTATCTTAAGTGCACGGTTCTTAGTCTCGTTATACGACGTAGGCTCAAACTTGCCACTACGCTTCTCCAAGAGGAAATCTTTGGCTCCATACTTGGCTACCGACTCCTCAAAAAGGTCTATAATTGTACGTTTCATTGCTATGAGTTTTACATTTTATCCACGCAAAGTTATATAAAAAATACTAAATATCAAACGTCTACAAAAAAGGGCTACCCTAAGATAGCCCTAAATATAGTTGTTTTGCCATTGGCTTATGCCCACTTAACGAGCGCAAAGTCCATGCGATACTCCAACTTGTCGTTTGTGGGGAAGACACGCAACGCCACGTCGAACATACCCGTATGCTCGGGAGCGTAGTCCAACGCTAAGGTTACGGTGTTACCCTCAGTTGCTACAACCTCCAAGCGGCGTGTCTCGATGACATTAGCAGCCTGGCCAGCCTCGATCTGTGTGGCAACAACAAGCTCGGCGCCGATATCCTCCTTCTGGAGACCTGCAAGGTCTAGAGTAAGCTCGAAGTGGTACTTCTTACCTACGTACATTGCCTCAGACTCAATCTCAGCACGCTTAACGTCAAGGATTGCAACATTATCCCATGCTGCTGACACCTTACGCTTCCATGCCGCAATCTGGCGAGCCATGAGGTAGTTGTTATCGAGCATCATACCCTTACGCTGGGCAAGCTTATTGTAGAAGCGCTCCTCATAGTCGATAAGCATGCGGTTAGTGGTGAAGTTCGAGGCGATATCTGCCACGCACTTCTTAACCGAGTTAACCCAGCGATGAGGTACGCCATCCTCAGCACGATCGTAGTAGAGCGGTACAATCTGCTCCTCGATAGTGTTGTATATCATCTCTGCATCGAGCTCATCCTGGAAGCGCTGGTCGGCATACGTACGCTCCATAGGAAGCATCCAACCTGCACCCTCCTTGTAGCCCTCGACCCACCAGCCGTCGAGCACCGAGAACTGCATAACACCATTCATCACACACTTCTCGCCCGAAGTACCCGATGCCTCAAGAGGACGCGTAGGCGTGTTGAGCCATACGTCGACACCCTGGACCATGCGGCGAGCAAGCTCCATGTCATAGTTCTGCAAGAAGACAATCTTACCTACGAACTCGGGCATTGCCGACACCTCGACGATACGCTTGATAAGGTCCTGACCTGGCTTATCGTTGGGGTGAGCCTTACCTGCAAAGATGAACTGCACGGGGCGCTCCTTGTTGTTCACCAAGGCTGATAGACGCTCAAGGTTCGTAAAGAGCAAGTATGCACGCTTATATGTAGCAAAACGACGTGCAAAACCGATAGTAAGTACGTCAGGCTTGATGCTCTCGACCACCTGTACCATCTGTCGAGGTGACTGCAAGCGTACCTGCGTAGGATCGCTATAACGCTTACGTATAGTCTTAATGAGTCGCTCCTTGAGGAACATACGCTCCTGCCAGAGTTCATTGTCGTCAATCTTGTGTACGTTCTGCCACTCGGGGATGTTATACGTGTGACCCTCGAAGGCACTGCCGAAGTACTTAGCATATAGACGACGGAGGTTCGATGCTACCCATGTGGGGAAGTGAACACCGTTGGTAACATATCCTATGTGGAGTTCGTTCTTGAAGTAGCCAGGCCACATGTTGCCAAGGATATCCTTCGACACCTCACCATGGAGCCACGACACGCCGTTGACCTCCTGCGAGAGGTTACATGCCAACACCGACATCGAGAACTTCTCGTTCGGGTCGCTCGGGTTGGTCTTACCGAGGTTGATGAACTGATCCCAGGTGATACCCAACACGTCGGGATAGTGCGACATATACTGACGAATCATCGACTCGGGGAAGGCATCGTGACCTGCTGGCACAGGCGTATGCGTCGTAAACAGCGACGACGAGCGAATAACCTCCATAGCCTCCGAGAACGAAAGGTGCTTCTTAGCGATAAGGTTGCGGATACGCTCGATGCCGATAAATGCGGCATGACCCTCATTGCAGTGGTACACCTGCTGCTTGATACCCATCTTCACGAGGGCACGGATACCACCCACGCCAAGGAGAATCTCCTGCTTCAAGCGGTTCTCCCAGTCACCACCATAGAGGTGATATGTCACCTGACGATCCTCCTCGAGGTTAGCCTCATAGTCGG
>JAFUPR010000039.1 GCA_017481145.1 Alistipes sp.
CAGCACAGCCACTCTCTTTCTGTTTGCCTCTGCCTATAGTGACATCACGCTAACTGCTCATAGCTCTCTATTCCCACTCCCCATGCTCGCTCACGCGCGTGCCTAAAAAAATAAATCTCCTTAAAACAACTTGAGGAGAGAAGGCTTAAATACCCCCCCCCTCAGCAAGTTACGCGATTGGACGATATGTTTTCTATGCTTAGTCCTCTACATTAGACACCATAACTCCCTGCACACCAAGCATTAAAACAAATGTATATCTGACGCAAATTTAGAAAAAAATATTAATTAAGCAATAATTTTCAGCCGTTTATTGAGAAAAAAGTGCTATAAATTTTCAAAAACGGCCTCACACACGCCTCACGCGGGGATACACCTCAGTATAAATAAGTTACTGTGCATTTGCTGCTCAAATGAGACTGGGGATGGCCGACGTAGCCATCCCCAGTTCATTAAAAGGTAGAATACCTCAACTATTTATAGCTTATAACATCATGGTCATCAAGCTTAAGATCGACGATGCTCTGTCCCTCGGCGAGGTACAAGGCCTCAAGGGGGTTACCCTGTAAATAGAGGGCGTCGAGCTTAAGATTGTTGCTACAATCCATGGTGGTAAGCTGGCAGTCGTTAGCGACAAGAGACTCAAGGAGCGTAAGTGCCGACACCTCGAGGGTGCTAATCTGCGTATTTGCGCACTCTAAGTCGGTCATCAGCGTACAGCTATTAACAGCAATAGAGGTGAAGCCATTACCACCGCAGTGTAGGAAGTAGAGCTCGGGGTAGTCGCTCATGTCGAGCGCACCATCGAGGTAGTTATTGCTACAATCAAGCTTCCTAAGCATCTCGCAACCCTCGATGTTAAGCTCCGTGAGGAGGTTGCGCTGGCAGGTGAGCGCCGTGAGCTTAGCGTTGTTGCTAAGGTCGAGCGTCGCAATATTGTTAGCATAGCACTCAAGCATACCCAGCTCGGGCAACTTGCTCACATCCAACGAGGTGATGCTATTCTCGTAGCAGCCAAGCGTGATGAGTGAAGGAAGACCCTCAAGGTCGAGCGAGATCATGTTGTTGGTGCCGACAGCCGCAATCTGCAACTTAGGGCAGTTAGCGAAGTTAACATCCTTAAGGCTGTTAAGGCGCACATCCAAGTACACAAGCTCGGGCATGCCGCTAACATCCAACGAGGTGAGCTTGTTGTTATACGCCTGGAGGAACATGAGGTTGTCGCAACCCGTAACATAGAGCGTATCTATATTGTTCGAGTAGGCATAGAGCCACTTGAGCGACTTACATCCCGAGACGTTAAGCTCGGTGATGACGTTATAGCAGCAGTCTACATACTCGAGCTTCTCGAGGCCACTGAGGTCGAGCTTCTCGATGGCATTGAGGTCGCAGTCGAGGTTGACAAGGTTGACGAACATCTCGATACCCTTGAGTGAAGTGATAGGCTCACGCGTATCCTCATCCTCGTATGTAAGTACCATTTCAGTAACCTGCGCTGCCTCCTCAGCCGCAATCTTACCGTCACCATCGATGTCGAAGTTTGTGAGCATAAGTTCCTCGAATACGGGACACTCAAAGAGCGATGTCACATCCGAACTTTCGCTGTGCGACGCCTGCTCTACGAGGATGCTCTTCTCCGCACGCGACTTACCAGTGGTGGCGACGATAAGGATTGAGCCCTTACGTATATCCTCACCCTCATTCTCGCGAGCGCTGATAGTAAGGATGTTATCCTCGCGCTGTATTGACAACCACGATGTGGCATTGACATAGTCCCACGACTCAGCATCGGTGCTCACCTCGAGGGTGACAGCATCGCCATAGGCGTTGAGGGCAAGGGTTCCAGGAACAACATCAAGTCTAATATCCACAGGTGTGGTATCGGTTGTGCCAGCGTCATCGCCATTATCGGTACACGACACTGTAAGTATGCTAAATATAGCTGCAAACGCAAATAATATTCTCGTAGCCTTCATAGTTGCAATAATTAATAAGCCTTTACACATCGTACGTTATAGCCATTAGCCCATGCCGAGCCAGCAGCAGCATTGTAGTAGGGATCGTTGTAGGTGAAGCTGTAGGCCGTCTCTGCAACCTCGAGCTCCGAACTCCAAATCTTGACAAAGCCCGTATCGTTCTGCACACTCATAAGAGCACCGCCATCCGCGGGGTGAGCACTACGATAGCCCGCCGAGGGGAACCATACGCTGCTACCATCGGCAGCATTGTGTACAAAGCCCTTATAGTCGGTAGCAACGCAGTTGGTCGATACGAGCGACACCCACATAGCCTTACGTGGAACTTGATAGCCCACAGGACATGGGTCGTAATTGCTCTTATGGAAGGTACGCCAGAGGCTCATCTCAGCATCGTAGAGGATGTTACCCTTCTCATCACCGAGCGTATTCTTATCCACCCAGCTTGCCTTACCTGCATTGGGATCGCCTGAGAGGAAAGTCATGGGGTTAGCCGTAGCGTAGGCTATAGAGTTGCATGTTGCCGACATCACCCACTGTGCCTGCGTGTAGGCAGGGTTGCAGACGGTGAGTGTCGAGCTATTAGCAAAGGGCTCAACGACATTCATCCAGCCGCCATTCTGCACATCGCGAGTGCGCTCCTCGGTCTTATCGCCAATGAACGGATCCTTACGTCCCCACTGGTAGTAGAGGCCGAAGGTCTCATAGTCGCCCATAGCTGTAGCCGACGTAGCACCGAGGTTACGATCCATGCAGTAGTAGCCATCGGTGAGACCTCCGCTCTGAGGTATGGCGTTATTCTGGAAGTCGATAATCTCGGGTTTGTCGGTGAGCCATATATGCCATGACCATACGATAGCACCATCGGTATCGAAGGCTGCAAGAAGGGCATTACCCTTATGCTCCGAGGCGGTGAAGGTCACAAGACCATCAGCATACAAGATATCCGACACCAATACGTTCTCGCTCTCGCCCTCAACAACCGACGCCCACAACCAGTCTACCTTGGCGATGTTGTTAATAGGCGTATTATCTACACGGCGTGTCTTGAAGGTGTACTCGCCACCCTGGTGTACCATGTAGCAGTTGGCATAGCCGAGCTTGCTGAGGTCGTTGCCATCATTCTGATGGCTCTCCCATGTGATAGCCTCGTAGGTGCTAACCATATTACGCTCAACGGTGATGCCATCGAGCTCGATGCTATAGGTCTGTCCTGTTGTGGCCTCGAGAGTGAGGGTGAAGCCCTCGGTATATGCCTCTGCAGGTACAACGAAGCGAAGTGTTGCGCCCGACTCGAGGCTCATGCCTGCACTACCACAGTCGAAGACAACATCCTTAGATGCGTCAGAGCCGAGTGATAGGCGGGGAGTCTCGGTGGCCATGTCTACCACACCAGCACCCGTAAGACGGCGATTGTTTTTGCCCGAGAGTGTTGCCTTGCGGAGGTTCTGAGGACCAGTGACATCTACGCTAACAACACCTGCAAGGTAGCTGAAGACCAGCGTATTGGTCTCCGACTTAGCAACGGCGGGGTTGAGGGCACTGAGCGTGCTCTTATTGCTCTGCGTCGTAGCAATAGATACGCGCATAGCATTGCCACTCACGCCATTAACCGATGTCGATGATGTAGAGGCAAGGTATAGGTCGGCAGTAGCCACGGGGCCGAACTCGCCCTTAGCAGCATCGGCAATCTGCACAGGCGTACCATTAACATAGATCACTGACGCAGCACCCCACGTGTGCGCAGCGCCGAGAGCGTCATTCTCCATAGTGGCAGTGATGTATGTGGGAGGCACAGTGTCGGGCGTGTAGCTAATCTTTGTGCTCACACTCTCACCACGCAGAACCTCTATGCCAGGAACCTGCACACCGCTCATAATCTGATCGTCGGTACCATAGAGCGTAACGACAAAACCCGAGTAGATAGCAGCAGGGAGGCTGATGCTGAGCTTCGCGGGAAGCTGCACACCCTCTTCTACAGAGTAGGTGATTGAACGCGAGCCGCTATCGGCAAGCTCGAACTTAGGCTTACCCACAAAGTTGAGATTCACGCTACCATCGCCAGCCAAAGGAGCATCGAGAGAGGAGATAACGGCGCGCTTGATGCTACCATTACCCTCAATATCGAGGACAAGGTTACCCATGAGGTTCTTGAAAACGAGGTTAGCCTCAGTGCTATATGCAACCATAGGCTGTATCAACGTGATAGCTGGGCCCTGCACCTCAGGGAGCGTAAGGCTCAGTACCGTGCCATTGATGGTACCACTGCCGAAGTCATAGGCGCCATGGTAACCCTCGGCTACAGGTACGTTGTCGATTGTAAGTGTCGAGCTGCCACCCTCCGAGGCAACGTAAGTTGCACCATTGATGACAACCTCGTCACCCTCCTTCCACTCGCGACTATTCTCGAGCGTCGCGTAGATGGTAACCTTCTCGTCTGCGGGAGTATCTACCGTAGACTTCTCACACGATGCCAGCACACCAAATGTAGCTGCCAACGTCGCAAACAGTAAAAATCTGGTTTTAATTAGTTTGTAGTTGTTTGTGCCCCCTTGCAAGTATCTTATCACACCGAAAAATACCCACAAAGGATGGTTTGTTGTTTGTTATTAATTGTTAGTTGTTTAGGTTCTCATTTTATGGGACGACAAATGTATTAAAAAATAATCTCTCGCGCAAACAAAAGTCTATAATTTTCGACAACCACGCCAAAATAGAGGAACTTACCACCCTATTGTAAATAGGTCAATAGCATGATTACGAAAAAAATATACTTTCAATTTCAAAGTGCAAAGGTAGCTTTCATTGACAATACAAAAAAGGAGACTTTGCAGTCTCCCTAAGATTAACTATTTTTGTATTGCCATGTATAAACAATTAACCTCGGAGCAAAGATACGGAATATA
>JAFUPR010000040.1 GCA_017481145.1 Alistipes sp.
ACGATATGCAACTCGATAGGAGTATTTATGAAATCTTGCAGATTTTGAGCATTTCGCTAACCGACAAAACGCACTTGAAAGACCTCTTCGACAAAACTAAATTTCAATATGACAAAGAACTTCTCGGCTTTAATGAGCCAGATTTATTTAATTTTTAACCAGTCCCTAATTTTTATGGGACACTAATGTAATTATTGATGTTATGAAAAAAATATTTTACTCATTAGTTGCCCTATTGGTACTATCTGTAACTTCAATATCTGCTCAGCAAAAGGGAGATATATATGTTGGTGGTGATCTTGGATTTAGTGTCTCTTCTGTGATTATTTCGGGTGAAAGTGTTACGGCTACAGAGTTCGGTATTCAGCCAAGTGTGGGAGTCTTCCTCGCTGATAGATTGCTTTTGGGTTTTAGCCTTGGATATAATGTTTCTGGTGGCGATGGCGCTACACATACGCTTACTTTAGGCCCGAGAGTAGGATATTACCTCCCTTTGTGTAAGAATCTATACTATGCACCAACTCTCGATCTTCAGTTTTGCCACGTATCATCGCAGGGCTATGGTGTTCCTGGCTTTGGCTTGGGCGTGAATGTCTTCGGCTTGGAGTATCGCCCAACTGAACGTATAGGTGTTTCGGCAAATCTATTATCGTTGAATTATGTTCTACTTTCAAAGGAGGGATTAACTATTAATACCGTCGACTTCGGATTAACGTTGAGTCCGCGTATTGGCGCCAAGTTCTATTTCTAATAAGACATTCTGTTAAACATAGTAATAGGTGGCACCTGACCGTGCCACCTATTACTATTATTGCGGAATTACTTTAGCTGGCGGAACATCTCCCACATCACGACACCTGCCGATACGGACACGTTGAGTGAGTGCTTTGTGCCCACCTGTGGTATCTCTATTGCATCATCGGCAATGTCGGCGACAGCCTGATCTACACCCTCGACCTCGTTGCCGAAGACTAAGGCGTACTTTACGCCGTGCTCTATGCGGACATTGTCGAGCATCGTGGCGCCCTCGATCTGCTCTATGGCGATTATGCGGTAGCCCTCTTGGCGTAGCTGCGCTATGCACTCGAGGGTTGTGGGGTGGTAGCTCCACGCCACGCTAAGCTCCGAGCCGAGGGCTGTCTTGTGTATCTCGCGGTTGGGGGGTGTCGATGTTATGCCGCAGAGGGCTATATGTCCAAAGCCAAAGGCGTCGGCCGTGCGGAAGAAAGAGCCTACGTTTTGCGCGGAGCGCACGTTGTCCAGGATGAGCGTTATGGGTAGCTTCTCGCTGTTGATATACTCCTCGACCGTGGGGCGACCAAGCTCTTCGTTTAGCAGTTTACGCATAATAATATCTGCAATGATAGGTTATTTTTAAAATCTTTTATAAATTACACTGCAAATGTAATAAAATATAAAATATTTTGAGTAATTTTGCGCTGAAATGTTTATTGTTGAGTGCCACATGCGTAGAATCACCACATACCTAACCATCGTCGTAGCCTTTGTCGTAGGCATCGTGCATGTCTCGGCGCAGGAGTTGCGTCTTGGGGTGGACTTTACGACCTTGTTCGACAACAAGGAGTATGCTGGCATGGAGTTCGACGAGTCGGGCACGCTCTTCAGCGCACGCCTTACGCCCAAGGTGGGTGTGGTGTGGGCCGAGCGCAACGAGCTGATGTTTGCGGTGGATATGGTTCAAGACTTCGGCCACAACTCCAAGTTTCTGTCGGACATAAACGTACAACTCTACTACGCCTATCGTGCGCCGCAGGTGAAGGTGCTGGTAGGTATCTTCCCGCGCAGCGAGATGCGTGGCCTCGAGACACCTCTATTCTTCGATCGCGACTACCGCTACTATCACAACCGCATTGGTGGTGTCCTGGCGCGCTACGAGAATCCCGACTGGGGCGACTCGTTCGTGGAGTTTGCGATGGACTATACGGGCATGCGCGACTTCGACACGCGCGAGGCCTTCATGATTATGTCCGCAGGACGGATGCCTATCGAGTGGTTCTACCTCGGCTATGACTTTATGATGGGGCACTATGCTAAGGACTATAATCCCGAGACCACAGATGGCGTCGTTGACAACATTCTCCTTACGCCATATATAGGCTGGGACTTCAGCGCTGGGGGCTTCGATGTCGATCTACGCCTAAGCTATGTGCAGTCGCTACAGCGTGACCGTATCAACGAGCACAGGTGGATAGCACCCTGTGGTGGCGAGATATATGCTGCCATTGGCCGCTGGGGTGTGACACTCTCGAATAGACTCTATATGGGTGGCAGTCTACTCACCTACTACGAGCGCTATGGCAACGACCTATACCATGGCATGCCCTTCTACGCCACGACAAAGCATATATACGATGCCATCACAGCCTCTTATAAGCATAGTTTCTTTGCTGACACGGTAGCTGTTGAGGCTGGCATCACGGCCGAGTATGATGGTACGACGTGGGGTACGCGTCAGTGGTTGCAGTTAAGTGTCGACTTAGACTACGGCATAAGCCTAAAACGTAAAACACATTATATAGAATAATATCAATATACTATAACACTATGGCAATAGAAGTAACAGAAGTTAAGGAGAAGTCATTGAATTTTGTTGAGGAGGTCGTCGAGGAGGCGATAGCTAAGGGTAAGACGCGTGTTCAGACACGCTTTCCGCCCGAGCCTAATGGCTACCTCCATATAGGCCACGCTAAGGCTATATGCTTAGATTTTGGCATTGCCCAGCGCTATGGTGGAGTATGTAACCTCCGCTTCGACGACACCAACCCCACGAAGGAGGACATGGAGTATGTAGATGCTATCAAGGAGGATATCGAGTGGCTCGGCTTCAAGTGGGGCAATGAGTATTATGCCTCGGATTATTTTCAGCAGCTATGGGATTTCGCCGTACGTCTTATCAAGGAGGGTAAGGCATACGTCGACGAGCAGACATCTGAGGAGATAGCAGCGCAGAAGGGCACGCCCACACAGGCTGGTACAGATAGCCCCTACCGTAATCGTCCCATCGAGGAGAACCTCGACCTCTTTATGAAGATGACGGCAGGCGAGATCGAGGAGGGTAGGATGGTGCTCCGTGCAAAGATAGATATGGCGAGCTCGAACATGCACTTCCGTGACCCTATCATCTACCGCGTAGTGAACCATCCCCACCACCGCACGGGCGACAAGTGGAAGGTATATCCCATGTACGACTTTGCCCATGGCCAGAGCGACTACTTCGAGGGCGTTACACACTCGCTCTGCACGTTGGAGTTCGTACCTCACCGTCCCTTGTATGACCTCTTCGTGGATTGGGTGAAGGAGGGCGTAGACCCCTCGGATGAGCGTCCTCGTCAGTATGAGTTTAACAAGCTGAACCTCAACTATACGCTTATGAGCAAGCGTAACCTTCTCATCCTTGTTAATGAGGGCTTGGTCAATGGCTGGGATGATCCCCGCATGCCGACATTGTGTGGCTTCCGCCGTCGTGGTTACTCGCCCGAGTCTATCCGTAACTTCGTCGATAAGATTGGCTATACGACATACGATGCGCTCAACGACATGGCACTACTTGAGAGTGCCGTGCGCGATGACCTCAACAAGCGAGCTACACGCGTGAGTGCCGTTATCGACCCCGTGAAGCTCATTATCACCAACTACCCCGAGGGTAAGGTGGAGGCTATGGAGGCCGTAAACAACCCCGAGGATGCTGAGTCGGGCACACATACCATCGAGTTCAGCCGCGAGCTATGGATGGAGCGCGACGACTTTATGGAGGATGCTCCCAAGAAGTACTTCCGCATGACCCCAGGTCAGGAGGTACGTCTTAAGAATGCCTATATCGTGAAGTGTACGGGTTGTGATAAGGATGAGAATGGCAATGTGACAACTGTATATGCGGAGTACGACCCCGACACTAAGACTGGTATGCCTGGCAGCAACCGTAAGGTTAAGGGCACGCTCCACTGGGTTAGCTGCGACCACTGTCTTAAGGCTGAGGTGCGCCTCTACGATAGGCTCTGGAAGGTGGAGAATCCACGCGACGAGATGGCTGCCATACGTAAGGAGAGGAATTGCGAGGCTCTCGAGGCTATGAAGGAGATGATCAACGAGGACTCGCTCCAGGTGCTCACCGAGTGTTACGTGGAGAAGTACCTCGCCGACGCTATGCCCTACGACTATCTCCAGTTCCAGCGTATCGGTTACTTCAACGTAGACAAGGACTCTACATCAGAGCATCTTATCTTCAACCGTACTGTGACGTTGAAGGATACGTGGGCGAAGCTTAACAAATAAATGAATTTCTTGTGATAAGGGGTCGATTGCGTCCCCTAACAAAAAATCCCGACAATGGGACGTACGCTAATGTACTACCCATCGTCGGGATTTTTGCCGAGTGTAGCACTCGTCGCCCTTCTCGCAAGAAATTAACTTCTCGTGTAGTGGGGCACATGCTTCGCTTGCTAATTTAAGGGCGTAGCCCACCATCATCAAACGCTACGCAGGAGCGCAACGATTACTAATTACTCACTACTCACTACTAATTAAAAGAGAGGGTTCTCTCGAAAGAAAACCCTCTCAAAAGCCTCTCGGTATGTTGTTAGCCGAGAATCTCGAGCATCTTGATTGCTGCTGTAGCAACAGGAGTACCAGGGCCGAAGATGGCTGCAGCGCCATCCTTATAGAGCTGGTCGTAGTCCTGAGCGGGGATAACACCACCTACAACAACAACGATATCCTCACGGCCGAGCTTCTTGAGCTCTGCGATAATCTGAGGTACGAGGGTGAGGTGACCAGCGGCAAGTGATGATACGCCCACGATGTGAACGTCGTTCTCCACAGCCTGCTTTGCTGCCTCCTCGGGGGTCTGGAACAAGGGACCCATGTCGACGTCGAAGCCGAGGTCGGCGTAGCCCGTAGCTACAACCTTAGCACCGCGGTAGTGGCCATCCTGACCCAACTTGGCAATCATAATACGGGGCTGACGGCCCTCCTTCTTAGCAAAGTCAGCACACATATGCTTTGCCTTCTCGAATGCTGAATCTGATTTCACATCTGCTGAATATACACCTGAGTTTAGACGAATAACGGCCTTGTAGCGACCAACGATCTTCTCGCAAGCGTCCGAAATCTCACCAAGAGATGCACGAACCTTAGCTGCCTCGACAGCAAGAGCAAGCAAGTTACCCTCACCTGTGCGTACGCACTCGGTGATAGCAGCCAATGCCTTCTCTACAGCTGCGTTGTCACGGTTAGCGCGGAGCTCCTGCAGACGCTTAACCTGGCTCTCACGAACGGCTGTGTTATCCACAGCGAGGATGTCGATAGGAGCCTCCTTCTCGAGGCGGTACTCGTTAACGCCGATGATGGTCTCAAC
>JAFUPR010000041.1 GCA_017481145.1 Alistipes sp.
TATATTCCGTATCTTTGCTCCGAGGTTAATTGTTTATACATGGCAATACAAAAATAGTTAATCTTAGGGAGACTGCAAAGTCTCCTTTTTTGTATTGTCAATGAAAGCTACCTTTGCACTTTGAAATTGAAAGTATACTGTATACGTATTAAATAACCCCGCAATGTGGTGGTTGCGGGGCTCAAACGATGTTTGTATCGACGTTAGAACTTTAGTCGTAGCGTGTAGGGGTCGCTGCCGAGCGTGAAATTGAGAGTATACGTTCCTGGGGCATAATCTACTACGCTGATGATTGAGTATAGATGTGCTCCGAGGTAGTTGTCATAGTACACGTTACCCATCTCATCTGTGGCGACAAGCCTTAGCGGCAGCTGAGGATTTAGCCATAACTCTTTACTATCCTTGTCGTATAGCAGCGATATGTTCTTGGCTATCTCTTCGGGCGAGGCACATATAATCGCCTCGTCGTAGACGTTGGTTGCAGGCCAGCTGCGCATCCATGTCCATTCGTCGTAGTTCTGCTGCTTATAGAACAATCTCAGGCGGTCACCCACCGCAATATCTTTGGTGATGGTGATGCTCACAGGCCACTGTGCGTTGATATATCCTACGTTAAGTCCTTCAATAGTGTATTTATGTAAGACCTCCTTACATGTGCCTGATGCGTCGCATAGAATGAGAGCTATTTCGCCATTATAGGGCACTATGCCGTCGTTTGCCACACTGCCGAATATACAGTTGAAAGGCTCGTCTACGGCGTAATTAGTAGTATCTGTTGTTATGCCTTGAAATAGCAGCACCTCCCCACTATCCTCGAAGGTGTATTCCCAGGGGTAGAGTAGCAAATTGTCGCGCGAGGGGGCGCTATCGTTGCCTGGCTGGAGGTTAAGCACGGCACCCTGCCAAATGTAGAACTGGTCATCTGGATAGCGGTAGTAGCCATTAGCCTGACCACCCCAGCCGTAGTTGAAGTGGAAGTAGTCGTCCGAATCGTAGCCGTCGACAACAAAGGCGTGACCACCACCCGCTTCGTTCTGACCGCGGTAGTAGGTGGGACCATAGGTGCGCAGATTTTCACGTATCAGCTCGTGCCACTCGTCGTCATTATAGGAGTATCGCCATGCGAAGATCATGCCGCGCGAGTAGTCAAAATGGTTGATAAGCGCAGGGACAACATTAGCATCATAGGCGCCCGACTCGGTGTAGTGGTAATTCATCTTCACGGCTGTGCCCATGTCCTTCATCAAGGCAGCCACCGCATTGCCTTGAGCCTCGGTGTAGCCATTGTTGTAGTCGAAGAGCATATTGTCGTAGTCGTAGGTGCGTCCGAGGGTGTTTGCACCGACGGTACGTTCCACTTCGTAGGTATCCACATAGCTGTACTCGGGTGTTGTGCCCATGCCCCTCTCAGGCCAGCGGTTGTAGTAGCAGATGATAGATAGTGCCGTTGCGACACATCCTGTTACACAGCGGTAGCCGTCATATAAGGGAGCCTCACGGTTGTAGGGCTCTCCCTGATTCCATATAGCGGTGTCGTAGTGTAATGAGCCATAGCTGCGTGTTGTAGCCTTAGACGTGACACTTACGGGGTGTGCCTTCTGGCGGGCATCCTTGACCTGACGACACCAAGCATCAAGGATTACGCGTGTTGCCTCAGCCATATTGGAGGTGTCGATGGAGGTGTCTAACGAGTAGGCGATTATGGGTGCCACGTTGTTATCGCCGGCAACCACCACAAAACCATCACTCTCACCGCGCGTGTATATATATAGGAGTGCATCGTTGAGAGCGTTGCCCGAGGCTATGGGCTCGCCAATGACATTACCCGCCCACTCAAGTGCTATGGGGGCAGTCGTCGAGCGTGTAGAGTGCTCGGCGAAGAAATCCTCGGCTAACTGTCGTGCTCGCTCTTGGCCTATAGGCTCGGCCGAGAGTGAAAATGTGCTTATAAGTAGGGCACAAACTATAATTATCTTCTTCATGATGTCGCGTATTTGATGTTGAGGTATGTTCTATAAATTAGTAATAAGGTTATCGTCGTCGCAAGGTTCCATTTCGGTCGCTTTTGTTTTTTTTAGTATATTCCTAATTTTTAGCAGTTACAATGCATGCATTGCGCCTTTATAAGAAATTAGGAATCTCCTCAAAATAACCTCCAAAATCAACTCGACCTAATTTATAGAACCTACCTTAAGGACCTTAGAACTGTGAAAAGTCTATTTCGCTGATGCCCTCGCAGCTATCGATCGTAAACCATGTGGCATCCAGCGCCTTGATTGTGACGGTGTGGGTGTCGGCACCATCGTCATAGACATACGAGCCTTCATAGGTGATGTCCGACATGTAGCCGTCGCCCCAGTATATAAAGCCTGAGATGGATGTAGAACCACCGATGTAGGGTGCCATGATGCTATCTCCCGTATGTGTTAGTGTTACCGTCTGCCACTCTATGTCGCTGCTGGTGTCGAACGTAGCCATTGGCTGTATGGTGTTGCGATAGAAGCTTATAGACTTAGATGTGCTCTTTGGGAATACCGTACCATCGGTGAAGGTGATGGTGGCTGTGAGGCCTAAATTGAATGTCGATGTTGGCATTACGATATAGAAGTATGTGGGCTCATCTGTGAGCTGTACGCCATCTCCGCAGTCGAGTATGACATCATACGTTATTTCGCTATACCACTGTGTTAGCTGTGCATCTTTGTTCGCCACTATATATCCTGTTAGGTACTCGCCGTTATGTCCCTTAATGTTTATCTCCTTGACGCTCTTATCTCCAGTGATGCCAAGGCGCAGATAACCAAAGAGGTTTTTAAACTCGTAGTTTGTACCATCATCGCTGGTGCCAAGCATTACATTGGTATTCAGTCCATAGCTGTTCTGCTTGTAATTCTGTACATGAGGCATGTGGATAAAGAACGCTGGTGAAAAGTCGCCATAGTACGATGGATAGTACATATTTTCGTGATATACGAGAGCGTAGTAGCGGTCGAAATTTATATTCTCATCGGCAGGGTTTATGTCCGATTCATATGCGAAGCTACCGCTGCGATCGCCCGTATTTCCGTCGAATTGCCAAAATTGAGCTAATCCATTATTGAACACTACAATCTCGTCGTCCTCAGTCCATGTTGTTTGCAGCTTGTCGTTTAGCTCCACGCGTGTGCCATCCTCCTCGGGAGCTACAATTGTAGCGTATATATGCTTAACACTGCTCTTGGCATTTGTTACCTCGTCGATATGTGCTTCCATACACGCCACGCACATTGTCGCAGCGAGTATCATAGTTATCATTCTTCTCATGGCTACCACTCTATCTCATCGTTAAGGTCTGGATCCTCCATGGAGTTTATAAATCCCTGTTCTACGATAACCTCATATGCATCAATCTCGGGAGTAATGTACTCTTTGTTGTTTCTCATAACCATATAGTTTTAATCTATTATTTAGAAGCTGTTTGAATTTGTTTGTGAAATAAATAAATGAATTTAAAACAGCTTCTTACCTTGGTTGCGTAGCAGGTAGCGATAGACCTTCACTTCCTCGGGGTCGCCCATCTCCTTGCCCTCGACATCCGAGAGCTTCACGCATAACTCCTTGGGCTTGCGAGCGTTTATCTGGCATGATGACAGCTTCATGACTATGTTGCATGAGGCGTGACCAGTGTCACATGTGAGGTTTGTGCCTATGCCGAACATGCACTTTATGCGACCCTCACATGCCTTCTTGATGTTGACGCACTTCTCAAAGTTTAGCGAGTCGCTAAAGACAATGCTCTTGGTCATGGGGTCGATGCCGAGCTCCTTGTAGCGATTAATGGCCATGTCGATAAAGGCTATAGGGTCGCCCGAGTCGTGACGCACGCCGTCGAAGAGCGAGGCGTGCTTCTTCGAGAAGTTGTTGAAGAATACCTCCGAGCCGAAGCTGTCGGTGAGTGCTGTGCCGAGATAACCATCGTAGACCTTCACCCAGTCCTCCATTGTGAGGTAGTTGGCATTACGCGGGCCACCATTTACGGCTGCGATGAACATGGGCAGCTCGTGCGGATAGGTGCCTATCATCTTCATGTCGAGCTCCATGGCGAGGTGACAGTTCGACGTGCCCGTGCATCCACAGGGGTTGTTTTTCAGGTGCTTGACGACCATGCGTTGCACGTCGTAAGAGAAGCGACGACGTGTGCCGAAGTCGGAGAATACAAGGTTGTTGTCGCGAGCTATCTGCTCCTTCTTCTCCAGGCGCTCGATCATAGCCTCGGCATCGTAGCTGTTGCGTAGGTGGAAGAGTTCCGATACGGTGGCGAGGATGGGTATCTCGTACAACGTCACCTTGTACATATGGTCCGTAACATTTATTTGAAGGTGGCGCTCCTGGTCTAACCATACGTTTATCTTCGAGGCGTCGAACCTGAAGCCCGTGAGCCACTCAAAGTAGTTCTGCGGTATATATTTGCAGTTCTGTATCATGTAGCGGAACTCGTCGTCCGAGAGAGCTATGCGCTCCAAGGCCTTAAGCTCGGCCTTGAGGTCCTCGAGGAAGTCGTCGTCGAACTCCGTCTTAGCTCGGTCGTTGAAAGTGAACGTGCCTATGGCTTGTGGGTAGAGCTTGAAGTAGGCGTACGACGTTGTAAATTTGTAAAGGTCGGTGTCTAAGATAGAACGTATCATAATTTAATAATTTAGTAGTTTTTTAAATCCTCGTATAGTAGCTCTATGGCATAGGCCGATGCTCGGCTTATTATCTGACCACGGTCTGTGCCCAAGTTGCGCATTATGGCTATTGTTTTCGTCGGTGTAGCCACAGCCATCCATACTGTGCCTACGGGCTTCAGCTCGCTGCCACCCGTGGGGCCTGCTATGCCTGTTGTCGCTATGGCGTAGTCGGCACCCGCTATGCGACGTGCTCCCTCGGCCATCTCGCGCGCCACCTGCTCGCTCACAGCACCATGCTGTGCGAGGCTCTCCTCGCTTACGCCCAGCACCGCGCGCTTGATGTCGTTCGAGTAGGCCACAATGCCCGCCATGAAGTACTCGGATGCTCCAGGCATGGCTGTGAACTTCGAGGCTATGGTACCTCCTGTGCAGCTCTCTGCTACGGCGAGCTTGAGCCCACGCCTTGTGAGTATCTCGTGTACACGCTGCTCGAGCGTAGTACCCTCCATGCCAACAATGTTGTCGCCAATGAGTGCGTGGAGCTTCTCGAACTCAGCCATCATCTCGCTGTGTGCCACACTCTCCTCCACATCGTATGCCGAGAGACGCAGCCTCACAACATTGGGTGCAGGGAGGTAAGCAAGGTGCATGTAGTCGGGTAGGGCATCCTCCCATGCCTCTATACGCTCAGCAAGGAGCGACTCGGGGATACCACGTGTTATGAGCGTGAGGTGTACGATGCCCTTAAGTTCGAAGTGCGCCTTAAGGCGTGGTACTACCTCGTCATCCATCAGGTGCTCCATCTCGAAGGGTACGCCAGGTAATGATACCACTACGCCACCTCGCTCCGTGTCGAACCACATGCCTAGAGCTGTGCCATGGGCATTGTGTAGCACCGTGCAACACTCGGGTAACATCGCCTGGCTGCGGTTGAGGTCGGTAAAGGGTATGCCACGTCGCTCTAAGAGTCTGCGCACATGCTCGCCCTCGGCCTCGTTGTAGCGTAGCTCGGAGTGGAACATGCTTGCAAGTGTATGCTTCGTGATGTCATCCTTCGTGGGGCCGAGGCCTCCCGTTATGATGACCACCTCCGTGCGCTCCATGGCACGTCCTACGGTTGTGGTTATCTCCTCGGCTGTGTCGCCGATAGATACCTTCTCCGCTATCGTTATCCCCGCGCTGTTAAGCTTGCGCGCGATGGATACGCTGTTAGTGTCGACAATCTGACCTATGAGTATCTCGTCACCTATGGTTATTATCGTCGCCTTCATTGTTGCTCTGTTTGCTCTGTTTGCTCTGTTTGCTTGGGTGTAGCTATGGTCTTCGCTGCGCGGTTGAGCAGTCGCACGCCATTCTCGCGTATGCCCGTGTTGAGTGCTACGAGCGAGGCTCCCGCCTCCATCATACGCTTGATATCCTCCTCGGTCATCATGCCTCCCGTGCCAATGATGGGGTAGTTGTGCTCCGAGCGCTCGGCAACGTAGCGCACAACCTCTATGGCGCGGTCGGTGAGCATCGCTCCCGTTATAGCTCCCTGGCGTGATGGCTCCATGTCGTATGAGCCAGCTACGGCTTCTATGCCATCGAGAGGCGTCTCGATGAGTATATCCACGACGGTGTCTATCTCCTCGCGCGTGAGGTCGGGCGATATCTTCAATAATATCGGGCGATAGTCTAACTGTCCGCGGCGGAACTCGAAGAGTGGCTCAACGAGGTTGAGGAGCTCCTCGCGTGTGCGAGGAACATACTGCTTCGAGGCCGTGTTGCACGCAGCGTTTATGACGAAGAAGTCGACATACTGGTACATGTTGCGAAATACGCGCAGATACTCCTTCGATATGTCGTCGGGATGTGTTGCTGTGAGCTTGCCTATGTTGCAGCCTATGACTAAGTTGCGCGTATGTTTTGTGCGCTTGCGCACCTTGTCTAAGACATACTCCAACCCGCGACTTGGATATCCCGAGTTGTCGAGCAACGAGTTCATCTTTCTCAGACGCCTCATGCGTGGGCGTGGTGTGCCAGGCTGTGGTCGTGGCACTACGGAGCCTATCTCCACGAAGCCGAACCCCATGGCTGCTAATTCGTTGAGCCTGTCGCCATTGGGGTCGAATCCTGCGGCTATGCCTATGGGGTTACGGAAGTGTACGCCAAAGACCTCGCGCTCGATGTCGAACTTGCGCGAGGGGGCGTGACAGAGCTTCAGCCACCACTTGCCTGTGGGTATCTTACCCACGATGCCGAGCAACGCCATACGTAGCCCATGCGTCGTTTCAGGAGGTAATAGCCTGATAATATTTTGAAATAGAGTTCGTCTCATCTCTTTGTATATTTATACAAAGGTAATCATTTTTGGCAGATGTTATCCTCTTTTACCCAAAAAAATAGCGGATGGCGTAAAAATCGCACTATCCGCTATCCGAAATACTTGTGGTTGTTACCTTATATTACCTCGCGTGTTGAACGCTGGCACCGCCTGAGCACTCTATATCCTTTGTTGCGGGGTCGCCACCGTAGCATACATCGGCACCTCCCGAGGCATTTACCGTGATGCTACTTAGGGCGCAGACCTCGACATCTGCACCTCCCGAGGCCGACACCTCGACATTCTCGGCAAGAAGCTCGTCGAGGCTGAGGTCGGCGCCTCCCGAGGCTGACGCCCTGAGGGTTGTAGTGATGCCACTTATCTCTAAATCGGCACCGCCCGAGGCCGCAATACACAGCTCCTCAAAACTACCCTCCATCTCCACATCGGCACCACCCGAGGCGGCAAGAGTGAAAGATGGGGCTGTGCAGCCGTGCCAGTAGAAGTCGGCACCTCCCGATATCGCTAAGGTATTGTAGGCATATTCAGGGATGCGCACCTCGAGGGTCTTGGCCTGTAACTCATGCGAGTTGAGTGATATGTTTAGCGTGGTGCCCTTGACATAAATGTCGAGCTTGTCGAACATGTCGCTATGTGTGGCAATGCGCACCTCGCCATGGGGTATGCTTCGGTCGACGATGACATCGAAGCCGCTCGAAAGAGCGAGGGCGTCAATATCGCCATCTATGGTCATCGTTTGCTCCACGACCTCACCCGTGGCCATCTTTACCGTCAGGCACGACGAAAGAGTAAAAACTATGAGCGTGAGTAAAGCTAACTTTTTCATGGTAAATAAATTTTAACAGTTTCTTAGTTATAAGTTGTTACTAATTGTTACTAATTCTGCTTCTATCCTCGGCCGAGCCACTCTCTACGCTGCGGGCACGGAATTGCTTACCTGAGTTGAAGTTGTACGATATGGTGAACTTTGCCGCGATGCGCTGCCATGGTTGGTCGATGGCCATCACACGCTCGAAGGATGCCTCCTCGATGTATATGCGCTGCTTCACAGGTATAAGATTCTGTGCGCCGAGGCTCAGGGTGAGCTTGTTGTCGAACATACGCTTCTTGAGGACTATGTCTATGTTACCCGTGTCGCCTATGCGCGTGTTACCTGCCTGCGCGCCGTGCATGAAGTAGCCGTCGAGCTCGATAAAGAAGTTCTTGGGCAGCGTGAACGACATCTGAGCATTGGCTCCACCCATGAAGTTGCGGCGTATAGGCTCGTCGGGGTAGATGCGCTGACCCATATACATTGCCATGATATTTACGTTTGCCGACCACCACTTAGTAATCTGGAACGGCAGGTTTACCGAGGCGTAGTAGTTATTGAGCGTGGGGTAGTTTATGGTCTGCAAGATAAGAAGCTCGGGGTTGTCGCTGTCGACGAGCGTCGTCTGCTGTATGGCATTCTGCATAATCTGCATGCCGAGCGTTATTGTGTACTTATACTTGAGCACGGCCGTCACCGACACGCTATTGGTGTACGAGGGTTTTAGGTTAGGGTTGCCACGCTGTATCATATACTCTGACACCTTCGTCTCGTTGGGCGATAGTGCCCAGAATGAGGGGCGGGAGATGGTGCGCGAGTACTGCGCTATAAGCGAGTAGCTGCCGTCGGCCTTCAGCGAGTACGACACATTGGCATTGGGGAAGAGGTCGAAGTAATCCTGCTTGACGACTCCATCTGCCGAGCGGAACGAGGTGTATTCGCCACGTAGACCTCCAACTAAGTTCCAACGACCAAGGCGTGCCGAGGCTATGGCGTAGGCAGCACCAATATTCTCGGTGTAGCCTATGTCGTAGCTGTGTACCATGTCGGGTAGCCACGCATCGCCCTTGAGGTACTCATAATCAGCATCGTTGCGGTTGGTGTTGAAGGTGTACTTGAGGCCACCCTTAAGTGTCATCTTGGGCGAGAGCACCTTCTCTATGGCGGCTGTTGCCGTTGCCATCTGATAGAGGCTGTTGGCGTCGTAGCGATAGGTGGAGTCGCGTCTAATGTTAGGCGTGGTGATGTCAAAGGTCGCATCCGCAAAGTCGTTATGGCGCGGTGAGCGAGAGTTGGTATAGTCGCCAATGAGCTTTAGTAGTGAGCCCTTGTCGTCGAGTTTGTAGATGTAGTTGAGCGTGGCAGTGAGCATGTTGCTGTGGTACTTGCTGTAGTAGCTACCCTCGCTACGTGTCGTGTTTATGGCGGTGTGCTCGGTCCATGTGTCTGTTAAGCCGTCGCCACCCCAGTAGTTATATTGTATCTCTGCACCCACGCTGTGCTTGTCGGTGATGTCGTAAACAACGCCTATGTTACCACCCGCCCATGTCGTCTGGTCGTCCATCGTTGAGGCTGCATCAATGACCACGCCCGAGGTGTAGTCGGTATGCTCCGTTGATACATAATTCTGGCCGTTTGTCCCCGCCCATACGCGGCCGTAGGCGTTGACCTTGCCGCGGTTGTAGTTGAGTGACAGCGAGGGCATAACATTATACACCTCCTTTGAGCCATTTGCTACAAGCGATGCTGAGCCCATAAGGCCAGAGTCTATGCGTCGTTTTGTCGTAATCTTGATGATGCCGCCCTGCGACGAGGCGTCGTAGTCGGCACCCGTCTGAGGTACCACCTCTATGCGCTGAATGTCGTCGGCGCGTAGCGAGCGCAGATAGGCTATGAGCTGCTCGTCGTCGAGCTTAACCTCACGGTCGTTGAGATATATCTTCGACCCCGAAGCTCCATTTATCGAGATTTTGTCGTCCTGAATCCATACACCTGGGGCGCTCTTTAGTAGCTCCTCGCCATCCTTGCCGAGGGCTATGGGTGAGTTGGCAACGTCGACAACGAAGCGGTCGGCCTCGCGACGTATGAGCTGCGCGGTGACCACTACCTCGTCTATTGCTGTGTCGTCGGGCGTGAGTGTTATGACGCCTATGTCGGTGGAGCTTGTTACCGTCACCTCGCGCACCTCGTTAGTGTAGCCTATGTAGCTTACGTTTAGTGTGTAGGTGCCCGCGCTTACGGCAAGCGAAAATCTACCCTCGTCGTTTGTAGCACTACCTGCCGCCTGAACGCCATCCTTCAGCGCTACGACCGTGGCGTAGGCTATAGGCTCTTTATCACTACTCTCCACGCAGCCGCTGAGAGTGTATCGTTGTGCTATCGCATTAATCGATATCGCTAACATCGTAAAAAGCACACCCCAAAATCTAAATCTTCTCATAATAAATATGTTTTATCTCATTTTGCACTATCCACGCTACAAAGTTAAGCATTTCCCCCCCACCACCAAATTTTTTGCAAACTTTCTTCGCGAAGTGGTGATTTGTTTCTATATAACGTATTTATCGTCCACTTTGTAACAAGAACATACTAATTATTTTTACTTTCTCTAATAACTTGGCTAATCTCCGTTTCGGTGTATTACATAACCAATACACTGCAAATATATAGCAAAAATCTCAATATGCAAATTATTTCGAGCAAAAATCTCAATAATTTTTGATACCTATTTCTATTTTACGCATGTGCGTATAGGGTAAAAAAGTGGGGTGGTGCGAAAAAAAATAGCACGAAAAATTTGGAAGTATAAAAATAATCTCTACCTTTGCAGTGTATTAATTGGCTAATGCACCGTTTCGCTATTAAAGCAAAAACTAAAAACTATGATTACTACGAAGAATCTCACATTTGGTTATACGCGTGGTCGCAATGTTCTCAACGACATAACGCTCACGTTGGGCGAGGGTCACATTCATGGACTCTTAGGTTGTAATGGCATAGGCAAGACAACGCTGCTAAAGTTGGTGTGTGGCATCATGCGCCCGAATCGTGGCAGTGTTATGGTTGACGGTGTAGATCCGCATAAGCGTTACCCTGCAACCTTCGAGGAACTGCTAATAATCCCCGAGGAGTTTGACCTGCCGAACATAAGCCTGGAGCACTATGCTAAGATAACATCACCCTTCTATCCCCGTTTCGACATAGGGCAGATGCGTGGCTATGCCGAGGAGCTTGGCGTGAACACCACGGAGAAGCTACATTCGATGTCGATGGGTCAGCGCAAGAAGGCATACATAGCCTTCGCCCTGGCGTGCAACGTGAAGATGCTGCTTATGGACGAGCCGACGAATGGCTTAGATATACCCTCGAAGAGTGTCTTTCGTCGCCTCATGGCCTCGTATGTCGACGAGAGCCGTATGGTTGTCGTCTCGACACATCAGGTGGCCGATGTGGAGCAGCTCTTGGACAACATCGTCATCCTCGATTCGAAGGGTGTGGCACTTAGTGCTACGACCGACGATATCACGCGTCGTGTGAAGTTTGGTAAGGCTTCTGACGATGATAAGGTGCTCTATAGTGAGCCTACCATTGCAGGTAATATGGCCGTCATGCTTAACGATGGCGCCGAGGATACGGTGCTCAATATCGAACTTTTGTTCAATGCTGTCACGGCCAACCGCGATATGTTTTCGGAGATATTTAGAGGTAGATAGGACTATGAAGGGTTACTCAATAGGTAGGGTAGTGCAGTATGCTCGCTACCACTACACGTCTCAGACGAAGAATTACATGTCACTATTCTTGGCATGTGTTGCTCTCCCTGTGTTATTTGGCATCCTCTCGCGCGATGTGTTCGTTGCCGAGGCTATGTCTACGGCGATATATACGTTCGGAGGCTTGGCCTTCGCGCTGCGTACGATATATCCCATGCGCCAGCAGGGTATGAGGGTTATGGAGTGCTCGCTGCCTCTCTCCAACGAGGAGCGCATGACCTTTATGCTGTTCAACCTCGTGGTTGTCTATCCCATATTTATCCTGGTGACCACCATCCTCGGCATCGCTATTGTCTACCCTTTTAGCGACTATACGGTTGACGTTGTGCCCGTATTGGCGGAGGTGATGAGGGAGACATTCCTCAAGTGGCCACTTTATGTCTTTGTTCAGATGGTGATATCGGCGTCGCTCCTATTAAACATCGTTGCGGGGCGCAACCTCTTCGTTGTCTACTTAGGTGCGTTTATGGGTGTTGTGGCCTTCTTAGGTGTAGTTATACGTCTTAGTGTTCGTGTCCTGATGAACATCGATCCAGAGTATATCGCAACAATTGAGATTAACGATACGGCGGCACGAGTAGTCTACATACTCATCCCCGTGGTGTTCTACGCTCTGAGCTACTGGGCACTACGCCGTCGTCAAATGAAGTGGTAGGGTATGGCAGACATTCGTAAAATATATCGTTACGCCGTTAAGCACTATACCGAGTGCCGTAATAGCTATTTAGCTCTCCTCGTCGGTATGTTCGGCCTGCCGTTACTTATGGCATTTCTTACACGTAGCGTCGTGGGAGCCGCAGCGATGGCGAGCTCGGTGGCGCTCTTTGCGACGCTATATGTGCTCTATCTCTCGACGGTACGTATGCGTTCTAAGCGCACGTTCCAGATAGACAACACGTTGCCTATCTCTGCCGCCGAGCGCTATATCTTCATCATGCTCAATAGCATTGTTGTGGTTGGGTTATTTGTTGTCGTTGTCTATGGCGCATCGTTAGTGTTGGCCGAGATGCTATTTCCGCTTCCGCCCGAGTTGGATTTCACCTATCGACAGTTTTTGGGTAACGGGTATATCATCGTAGGACTTATGGCTACACATGCTGTGCTCCTTATCGTGAATCTTACGGCACGTGAGCGTGTGCTTATTAGTTACCTCGCAGCCGTGGGCTTGGTTGTCGTAGGTCAATTTATTGTTGGGCGCTATGTCCCCGAGGCGATGCGTGCCGACTTTAAGCTGTGGGCAAATGTGGTGATTGTCATTGTCGGCTGGGTGTCGGGATATTTTATTCTACGTTCACGAGAAATAAAGATGTTATGATGCAGTTTTCAGAGGAGAAGCCTATATGGCGACAGATATACGAGCTTATAGCCATGCGCATACTTTCGGGTGAGTGGCCCGAGGGCGAGCGTATAGTCTCGGTGAGGGAGATGGCCGCATCGGTGGGCGTAAACCCTAATACGGTGATGCGTAGCTATGAGCGCTTGGAGGGTGACGGCATTATCTTCAACCGCCGTGGTATCGGTTTTTTCGTCTCTGAGGGGGCTAAGGACCATATCCGCCAGCTCGAGCGCCAAAAATTCATGGACGAGGAGCTGCCTAAACTACGCGAGCGATTAAATCTCATAGGTCTGACTATCGACGTAGGAGTGAAGGAGTAGTGTAATCTGATGTGTGAATAATGTTCGCCTTTGTTGTTCGATTAGTTCAACTTAGGCGAACATTGCTATTGTCTATTTATGCGAAAATGTATATCTTTGATGAGGAAATCACTACTGTCCCATTAAAATTGGGGAATGTTCTTTGAAATTATTGAAATATAGTTAGTTGCAGAGATTTTCAGTGCGAACGGACTTGAAATTTTAACTTTGCGGTGATTTAATGTTGACCGCTTATGTTTTCCGATA
>JAFUPR010000042.1 GCA_017481145.1 Alistipes sp.
ATGTGCGCTACTGTGCCGAGATTATGAATGTCGACCAACAGGTGTTGGCCGTCGCTGTGGCGCGCAAGCTCGATGGCGTGCGTGGCAACAATGAGGCGCAGGATTTTCTTTTGCGCCAGCAGCGCAGGGAGTATCAGAATGCGACGCCCGAGTCGCTCTATGTGGCACGTCCAGAGCAACCTGCTGGTGAGCCTATAAATCTCACGGTAGGTACTACCATAGAGACCTTGGAGCGTGAGCTCGCTAAATATCTCTTAAGGTATGGCCACCTTGACTTCGTCGTTGTCGAGGATAGAGAGGAGTTCACCTTTAATGTTGCACGCTACATCTTTGACGAGTTAGATGCTGACAGTCTGCAACTTAGAGAGGGCGTCTATCGCAATATTGTCGAGCTCTATCGCAGCGAGTGGGAGAACCGTGGTGATGGTGTTGAGGTGCCCACGCACATCTTCGTGAACCATGCTGACCATGCGGTGTCGAGTGTGAGCATCGACCTACTCACCTCCGATGACAGCTATGTTATCAGCAAGATATGGGAGCAGAAGGATGTGCATATCGAGAGTGTCGAGGAGCAACTTTCGGAGGGTGTTCCCAAGGTTGTGATACTCTTTAAGTGGCGTACGCTCGAGGGGCGCATGGCCGAGCTTAAGAGCCTCATTGATAGGGGTGATGACGACGACGAAACCTTTAGCGCCAACCTTGCTCTCTATACGAAGTATCAGGCTGCGCGTGTGGCTATTGCCAAGACCGTGGGACGTCTGATATAGGAGAGAACAAAAAGAGGGTGGGCCCCGGAGTTGTCGACGTATCACTACGCCAACGGTGTGCAAACAGAAAATAAACTTAAAGATGTGTAAAACATATCAAAGATAAAAGAATTAGTTACCTTTATCCGGGTCCACCCACTTCAAAAAATGGCAAAACCTGTGCCGAAAGGGACTAATGACGAAATAAGTGTAGACAATGGCAGACTATAAAAATATAAATATACGTAATAAGCGCGCGACGTTCGACTACGAGATATTGGAGGAGTTTATCGCAGGCGTTGTCCTTGTGGGTACGGAGATAAAATCCATACGCCTCGGCAAGGCCTCGCTCGTGGACTCGTACTGCTACTTCGAGCGTAATGAACTGTGGATTCGCAACGTAAATATTGCGGAGTATACGTGGGGTACGTGCAACAACCATGTGCCCAAGCGCGATCGCAAGTTGTTGCTCAACCGCAAGGAGTTGAATAAGTTCCAGCGCGCCCTGCAAGATAGGGGTCTCACGGTCGTTGGACTTAGGCTCTTTCTCACCGAGCGTGGTTTAGCGAAGATAGCCATAGGCTTGGCGCGTGGTCGAAAGTCGTTCGATAAGCGCGAGTATATCAAGGAGAATGACGCCAAGCGCGAGATGGATAAGGCAATGAAGATTAATAGACGATAGATTATGGCACTTATACTTTCAATAGAGACGGGCACGGACGTATGTTCTGTGGCTTTGGCTAACGATGGTGAGCTTATGGCTCTTAGGGAGAGCGATGAGGGTAGAGACCATGCTAAGAAGGTGGCGCTCTTTGTCGACGAGTTGCTACGCGAGACAGGTGTGCAGCCCGACGACCTCGACGCCATAGCTGTAGGTAAAGGGCCAGGCTCCTATACGGGTCTGCGTATCGGTGTGTCGTTTGCTAAGGGCATGTGTTACGCTCTTAATATCCCACTTATCTCTGTTGGGTCGCTCGATGCTCTTGCTGAGGTGGCACGCGAGGACTACGATGCTGGCATCCTCGATATCGAAGATTACGAGTGGGGTAGTGCGCACCTCTGCCCCATGGTCGATGCCCGCCGTATGGAGGTCTACGCCCAGGTCTTCGATAATTGTGGAAAGCCCCTCTCGGAGGTCTCTGCCGAGGTTGTCACCGAGGAGAGCTTTAACCTCTGGCGCAAGGATGGTAAGCTCGTTATCTTTGGTAATGGTGCATCTAAGTGTACAGAGCTACTTCCCGATGCCATACACGTATCTGTCGCCCCCTCGGCTCGCGGCATTGTCCGCCTTGCGGAGGAGGCCTTCAATGCTAATAGGTTCGAGGATATAGCCTACTTCGAGCCATTCTACTTGAAGGAGTTTTTGGTTATCCCTTCAAAGAAGAAGCTGCTATAACGTGATGTTATAGCAGCTTCCTTTATTTTACCCAAGAAGTATTCGTGCTTGCTTGCGGGCGGCATCGGTTATCTCGCTGCCCGAGAGCATCTTGGCTATCTCGTCTATCCTTTCGGTCTTTGTTAGGCGGCGTATATTTGATAATCCCTCCTCCTTATATACAACGAAGTGTGTGCCCTGCTTCGAGGCGACCTGTGGCAGGTGGGTGATGTCGATAATCTGCATCGAGCGCGACAGCTTGGCGATGATGTCGCCCATCGCGTCGGCAATGCGTCCCGATACGCCCGTGTCTATCTCGTCGAAGATGACCGTGGGAAGCTGCTGCTTTTCAGCAATTAAAGCCTTGAGAGCTAGCATGATACGTGAGAGCTCGCCACCCGAGGCTATGCGCTCCACAGCAGCAGGACGCGTCGTGCGGTTTGCCGTAAACATAAAGCTCACGTTATCCATGCCCGACGGCATAAACTCCTGCGTGGCGGTAATCTCAACGACGAAGATGGCATCCTCCATGCCGAGGTTACGAAGCATCTCTACGACGCTATGCTCTAAGGTGGGCGCTACACCTACGCGCGCCTCACGTAGTCTCTCGGCGGCAGCTCGGCACTCAGCCTCCTTGGCCTCGATGCGCGCTCTTAGTTCGCGTAGAGCCGTGTCGCTATTATCTATTGCCTTGAGTTGTGCCTCGAATGTTGCAGCCTTGGCTAAGAGGTCGTCATAAGAGTCTGCGCGGTGCTTCATCTCGAGCGAATATATCGTGTTGAGCCTATCGCTCAACTTCTGCAACTTCTCGGGGTCGGCATCTATACGCTCTGCCTCGTCGGCAGCCGTGGCGCTTATATCCTTAAGTTCGGCGATGACGGAGCGTAGGCGCTCGGCAAGGCTCACACCTGCTGGGTAGCGGTCGCCGATGCTCTCAAGGTCGCGCTCCGAGCGTGTGAGTGTCGTGAGTGCTCCGAGCTCGTCATCATCGAGGGTGTTGCGTAGCGTTGTGAGCACCTCGCCTATGCGGTCGGCACTCTCTAATGTGGCTAATAGCTGCTCCGTCTCCGCCTGCTCGCCCTCCTTGAGCTTTGCAGCACGTAGCTCCTCGACGGCATAACGCAGCCACTCCTCGTCGCGACGTGCCGCCGACATGTCGGCCTCAAGACGTCGTAGCTCGGAGCGTAGCGCACTAACATCGGCAAGAAGTGCCACATACTCCTCGCGTAGGCCATGACTCCCTGCGAGGGTATCGAGCGTCGTCAGGCGAAACTCTTCGGACGATATTATGAGGTTTTGGTGTTGCGAGTGTATGTCTATAATCCTAGCTCCCAGCTCTTTGAGCGTTACAAGCTGCACAGGCATGTCGCCAACGAAAGCACGGCTCTTGCCCGCGGGTGTTATCACACGACGTATGGTTATCTCCTCGTCGTAGTCGATGTCGTTATCCTCGAATAGAGACTCTAAGCCTAACCCCCTGATGTTGAATATAGCCTCCACCACGCAGTTGCGTGCGGTATCCTTGAGTGCCTGTCCCTCGTTCTTGGCGCCGAGCAGTAGGCCGAGGGCTCCGAGGAGTATCGACTTACCCGCGCCTGTCTCGCCCGTGATGATGTTGAGGTTGGCGTCCCACTCCACGCGGAGCGAGTCTATGAGGGCATAGTTCTCTATGGCGAGGCTCTTGAGCATGTCTCTAACGGTTTATCTTCTCTATCTTATCTACTATGACGGCGGCCACCTCGCGCTTCGACATTAGCGGGTGCTCCTCGCTGCCGTTGCGGTCTATGAGTGTCACCTTGTTGGTGTCGCCGCGGAAGCCCGCGCCCTCGTCGCGTAGCGAGTTGAGCACTATGAAGTCGAGGTTCTTGCGTGCGAGCTTACCCTCGGCATTTGCCTCCTCATTGTCGGTCTCAAGGGCGAAGCCTACCAGCACGCGCGCACCCTTTGTTGTGCCAAGCTCCTTGGCTATGTCCTTCGTGCGACGAAGCTCTATCGCCATGTCGTCATCGCTCTTTTTGAGCTTGCTGTCGGCTACCACCTTGGGCGTGTAGTCGGCCACGGCGGCACACATAACAGCACCATCGGCCTCAGCCCAGCGCTCCACTGTGGCATTGTACATATCCTCGGCCGTGAGCACATCTACGCGCTCCACGCCTGTGGGTATGGGTAGGGTAGTGCGGCCACTCACGAGCGACACGCGCGCACCACGCCTTGCTAACTCTTCGGCTATGGCATATCCCATCTTGCCTGTCGAGTGATTGGTGATGTAACGCACGGGGTCTATGGGCTCTATCGTTGCCCCAGCCGTTACTATGAAGTGCTTGTTGCAAAGCGTCTTACGCTCTGCAAATAACGTCTTTACCTGCTCTACAATATCCTCGGGCTCGGCCATGCGCCCCTTGCCTACAAGACCACTTGCTAACTCGCCCGCTGCGGGCTCAATGATGGCCACGCCGCGCCCGCGTAGCGTCGCTATGTTCTGCTGTGTGGTCACATGGGCATACATATCTAAGTCCATGGCTGGCGCTACGGCCACCTTCGAGCGTGCCGAGAGGTAGGTCGTGAGTAGGAGGTTGTCAGCCACGCCTGTCACCATCTTGGCTAAGGTGTTTGCCGTCGCGGGGGCTATCAGTAGGAGGTCGGCCCACTCGCCGAGCGATACGTGCGAGTTCCACTCGCCATTCTCGGGGTTGAAGAACTCGACGAGGATGGGGTGCTTCGAGAGTGTAGCCATTGTCAGCGGTGTTATGAACTGCTTGGCTAAGGGGGTCATTACGACCCTCACCTCGGCACCCTCCTTTACTAAAAGACGGCACAGCATAGCTGCCTTGTAGGCTGCTATGCTGGCGGTTATTCCGAGGATTATATGTTTACCCTTTAGCATACTACTTTTCAGCGCCGTGGCGGAAGTAAATCTCGCCATCGAGGAACTCCTCCGTAGCGATTATTGCGGGCTTAGGCAGACGCTCGTAGTAGCGCGATATCTCTATCTGCTCGCGGTTCTCGAATGTCTCCTCCACCGAGTTGTCCGAGGGTGCCGAGAAGTCGGCGAGCTTACGGTTGAGCTCTGTTTTGAGCTCTGCGGCAATCTGGTTTGCTCGGCGAGCGATGATGTTTATGCTCTCGTAAACATTACCTGTGGGTGTGTCGATGTCGACGAGCTTACGTGTTACGGTGTTTCCGGGTACGTTTTTCTTGATCTCCATAGTGTATATTGTGTTTTAATTTTTCGTTGTTGTGCTATAGTGTGTTATTTGTCTCGCGGTTTTTGTCGATGAAGTTACGCGCATCCTTAGCCATTCGTTCCACCTCTTTCAGGTGCTTCGACTCGGGATAAAGGTCGAGAAACGAGTAGTAGTGGTCGAGCATTGCGATGTAACGGTCGAGCTGCTTGTTCTCCACCGAGTTCTCTGCGAGCTTGTATGCCGACACTGTTGTGTAGTATAACATGTCTTCGCTGTACGGCGAGTCGGGATACTTCTTCATAGCATTTTTGAACGCCACTATTGCCGACTTGTAACGGCCAATCTTGTAGTACGTGTATGCGTTCATGTAGCTCTTAGTCATGAGCTTGTGCGTGAGCTTGTCGATCATCTCCTGGAACTCGTCGTAGTTCTCCGAGTCGGGATATCGCGACATGAACTCTGTGATTGCAATTATCGCCTGCGTTGTCATTGTCTGGTCGCGCTCGGGGTCTGGCGACATGTAGTAGTGACATAACGCATACATACCCTCGGCATCCTCGATAAAGGGACTTCGTGCGAACTTACGCCTGAACTCGTCGAGGAGCATCGATGCCTCATCCCAGCGGTGAGTCTTGAACTTGCATCGGGCGTTGTAGTATGTCAGCGAGTCCTCGCGTGGCGTACCCATGTATATGTGTCTGCACGCCTCGAAGAGCGTCGATGCCTTGTCCCACTTCTCCTCCTCGTATAGTTGCAACGCCTGATTATACGCAAACTGCGGGTCGCCAGACTTTATGGCGTTGTTCACTACGCTGCACGCTGCGACGGTTATTGCCGCCACTGCCACCACGAAGATATATCCGAAACCACGTCTCATCTTTTTCTGTTTCTTGCGCTTATGCGTATAAGCGCACAAAGTTACACAATATTTTTTAATTAACGAACATTGTGCCGAAAATATTGTGCTAATCGTTTATCTCTTTGTAGTCTCTATCAGATTCTTCACTGCGTTCAGAATGACAGCGAGAGCGTTCAGAATGGCAGTGAGAGCGTTCAGAATGACAGCGAGAGCGTTCAGAATGACAATGCTTGGTTGCCCCCTTGTCATCCTGAGCGAAGCGAAGGATCTCAGGCATCAACGACGTCATCCTGAGCGAAGCCGAAGGATCTCAGGCATCAGCGACGTCATCCTGAGCGAAGCGAAGGATCTCAGTCACCAACGATGTCATCCTGAGCGAAGCGAAGGATCTCAGTCACCAACGATGTCATCCTGAGCGAAGCGAAGGATCTCAGCAGAGAAAGAGGAGAGATTCTTCACTGCGTTCAGAATGACAGTGAGAGCGTTCAGAATGACAGCGAGAGCGTTCAGAATGACAGCGAGAGCGTTCAGAATGAACAGTGCTTGGTTGCCCCCCTTGTCATCCTGAGCGAAGTCGAAGGATCTCAGTCATCGGCTACGAAACAGCAGAGACGCAAACGAGGTCTTGGCTGACATTGTCTGCATCATCGTTTATCTCTTTGTGGTCTCTGTCAATGCGGTATTATGGGTTTCGATATGTTCCGATGAGTTACTATGTTTTCTGTTGTCCGCGACAAGCTTATTGTAACCTATCGAAACTCATCTTACCCCATAATAACCCATCAAAAATTAAAATTCCCAACCCTCATAAAAAAAGCACCCGCTTCCGAAGAAGCGGGCGCAAGTGAATGTTGAATCAGTAAATTACTTAGCGTATGTAACAGTAATCTTATTTAATCTAAACTGAGCATTTGCAGATGCAATTGTAAATGTATTTGAACTACCGTCAAGTGTTACAGTTACAATATTGCCCTCTGTTGTATACGTTACACCGGTCTCAAATGAGTTTGTTAAACCTGTTGTAGGCTTACCCGTATTACAATCAAAAACGATGCTAGATATGTTGCCCGGAGCCTCTATAATAATCTCAGTACCCTGATAGAATCGAGCTGGTTCATTATAATCGCCAAGATTGTTGTTGTAACTACCCTTATTATTGGTCAGCTTAATTCCATTAGCCTCGTATACGGCCTGTGTACTAGCGTCAAATGTTGTGCGGTTGTCTTTCGTAAAAGCTAATTCGTTAACATCCTCTGAAGGCTGACCTGCCTTAGCATTCTGTGTAAGAGTAACAGTTTCCTTAACATCCCCAGCTGAGATAATGAAAGTCGCTGATCTTGCCTCCGTGAGCTCATTAGCTGACATTACAATGTCAATTGTTCCGTTGCTATTACCTGATTGTGTATATGACGTTACCCATTCGGCATCGCATGTCACATTCCAAGTTACGTTTGAGCTAACCTCGATTGAAGCCTCTGTAACATCTGCGTTTACAGACTTATTGCTTGCAGAAATATATGGAGCTGCCTCAACTGAAGTCTCAATCAACTGGTAGTAGCCTTTTGTTGAGTGGTAGCCTATGATGTAAGCAGTTGTAGTTACCTCAAGATCATTCATAGCAGTGTAATCGTTAACACTATAGTTGAACATTGACTGCTTCTCTGATGTTCCAACTGTGATATAGCGAGCACTACTCAATGTGCCCTTTATCTTGACAAACGGATAATTTGTTGGGGCATCAGTGCCAAATGTCTGGTAAGCATCATAGTCGGCCTGTGATGTTAGGTCTACAGGTGTAGGATAAGTAGGAACTAAGGTTGAATTATCGTTCTCCTCGACAACAGGTGATGCAATCTGGAGTGTACCATAGTAATTTGCAAATGTACCGCTAACGGTTATATTATTTCCAACTGCAACAGTTGGCTCGCTTGCAGTGTAAACATATATAGTAGCTTCACCATCCGAGAGGATGTAACCCTTTGTACAAATAGCCATTACTGTACCACCAGTCTTAACGGCAGCACCATCCTCTGATTTCAAAACCTCAGCAATTGTAGGAGTTGTAGGTTCGGGCTCGGGCTCCACTGCAGGAGTGTAAGGCTCGAGATCAACCCACTTTTCACCATTGCCGAAGAAGTAAGCAGCGAAGCGTGCGTTATTTACTTTCCAATTTGTGTTAGGCGTGAAGTAGAGATAGCCATTCTGTGCAGATGCAAAGTTACTCCATGCACCATCACCTTGATCCCAAGCACCCTCAGCCACAGTATACCATGTGTTACCATCAGTAGGAATGACTAAATCTGCTGTCTGATTCCACTTGTTAGTGTCTTCATTCCAGTTATTCTCTGTAGATGCAGGATTCATACGAACGAAGATCACACTTGTATAACCCTCAGGTATTGCTACCTGGTACTCAGGTGCATCAGTAGGCTCGGGCTCGGGCTGAACAGCAACAGCGTTGAGCGTTACATCGAATGTAAGATCCTCTGTTAATACTTTGCCTTTAAGGTCTTCAGTCTGGTTGCCTTCGCCACCCTGACCATTGTTGAAGATAAAGTTTACAACCTTTCCATCGTATTCAGCACCGAATATGTATGTGAAGGTCTTGCAATTAGGCTCAGTCTGCTCTGCAGCAACAGTCATAGCTGTACCTGGCCATTCACCAGTAAGAAGTGTGCCATCTTCAGCCCATGTGTAGATGTATACCTGCTCAACCTCAGTGTTTCTTGAATATACAGTGATAGTGCGTGCCTCAGGCTTAGGCTCAGCCTCTGTAGTAGCTGTAGCGGTAGCAGCAACAGACTCAACGCCGTCAGCTACGGCCTTAACGCTGAATGTGTACTCTGTCTCCCATGCGAGGTCGGTGTAAACCTTAGAGAGCTCCTGAGTCTCCTCGGCCTCAGCGTCGCCCATAGCTACGAAGTATGAGGTAGCACCCTCAACCTTTGTCCAGTTAACAGTCACGGTGTTGCCCTCTGCCACAGCTGTAACAGCGGGAGCCTCGAGAATCTTACCAAAGGTGATAGGCCCATTGTACTCGTAAACGGTATTGCGGATGTCAGTCTCAGAGAACTTAACAACGAGGTTAAGGAGAACCTTGTAATTATTGTCCATAGACTGAACGTGCATTCTACCACCGAGAACCTCAACGTCAACCAAAGCACGTGTAGTCTCGTTAGCCTTAAGACCCTCAACAGAGAATGTGTGTGTAGTACCCTCCTGAGCATCATCAGCCCAAATATATGTAGCAGTATCCAGAGCACCATTCTTAACAGCAGCAGCGTTAACATTTACGGTAAACTCATCGCCCTCAGCCTCAACCAAGAACTGGTACTTGCCGTCAACGTACTCACCATTGCCCCACTTATTCTCCTCGATAACAATGTTGTTCTCGTCACCCCAACCGATAACGTACTCCTTCTCGTCGAAGTTGTCGTTGATCTCGATAGTGATGTTGGCCTGAGTGGTAAGAAGATCACCAACGATAGTGGTGAGGTGGTTACGCTCGATAGGTATCTGAGTGTTGAAGTCGTGAGAGTAGATCTTACGGCCACCCTTAGACTCGTAAACAGTCATCTCGAAGTTTACGGGAGTCTGCTCGTCGTCAACAGCCAAGAGGTAGTCGGTGAAGAGCGTCTGGTTGGTAGGATTAGAGTCGTAACCGTCAGTGTAAGGTGTTGTCTTGCTAACCTCGTAGCCGTAAGTAAGCTCAGCACCAGTCATTATAGAGTCAGTGTTAAGCTCGCCATTTACGGCATTGAATGACTTGTAGATAGGCTCGTTCTTGTAGGTAATCTCTACGTAGCCAGGAGCTGTGTAACCCTTAATGTAGCTAAGGTCGGTAGTGATAACGCGCAACTTAGCGAAGGGACGTGTAAGAGTAAGCTTCTTTGTGAGGTTTGTGGTAATCTCCACATTCTCAGATACGAAGTATGCATCACGAACCTCGTTCATAGCGCCCCAAGTCTGCTCGGTGGTGATAGCGCTGATGTTGCGGAGATCTGCAGTGTTGTAGTAGAGGTCAGCGATAGCAAGCTTGTCAGCAGGCTCAGTACGCTCTGCATTACCCTCGGCTACGAAGTCTGCGAATACAACAAACTTGTAAGTACGACCAGGAACAAGACGCAAGGCGAAAGTTGTCTCGGCATACTTGTCCAAGCAGTTTACAAGGCGCTCGCTGTAGATCATACCATTTGCACCATTGGTGTCATCCTCTGCATACACCTCAAGGATGTAACGCAAGTCGTAACCTTCCCAATCGGCATCATTCATGAAGTCGATTGCGCCATAAGCGCTGCTCTTGCCTTTGAACAAGTCACCGTCGGCACGTGTGATGCCGAGCTCGGGAGCGTCAACAGTAAGAACAACGTCAACGAGATCGCTATTGCTAACGTTCTCCACGCCATCATTCTGGCACGCTACGAAACATAGCGCCATAGCCAAAATAGATAAGAGCTTTTTCATTGTACTAGATGTTAAAAGTTAATAAAATTGTAAATTGTATATAGTTGTTTCTAAATGATTTGCACGTTTTTATGGTATGCACACAAGGCGGGCAAAGACCTCACGGCCTCACCCACAATTTATTGTCAACATCTAAGGTTTTATCGCTTACCTACTTACGTCGGCTTTGCGCATGTCACCAAAATCACTACAAATATAGAAATTATTATTCAATCTGCCAAATTATTTACGCGGATAATTGGTCGATAATTCTATTTTATCATGAGTAGCAGAATAGTTATAATCGGCATGTCATTCAGATGCATCCATCCTGTCATCCTAAACGAAGTGAAGAATCCGATAGTCAGTGTTTTGAGATCCTTCACTTCGTTCAGGATGACAATGGGGTAGGCTCTTTCTCTGAGGTTTTTGTTAATCTCTTCCTGTCTCCAATGGATTTCCATCAATTTTGCTCGGTAATGGCGGTCGGGGTAGTACGCCAAATTTGTTGTCAGAGTGGTGCTAATGTGGCGCTGACATGAGAAAGCCCGGATGGGACATACTGAGCGTATTTCCCATTCGGGCTTTAGATTGAAGCGTCGCAGTAGCGCCGCTATCACGAAAATTACTCTGCTACAACAGCAA
>JAFUPR010000043.1 GCA_017481145.1 Alistipes sp.
GATGATACCGTTGTTGAGGGCTTCAGCTACACGCTATTCAATAATGCTGCTGATGGTTCGAAATGTACAGGTTTTGGCTCTGGTGCAGGCACAGTAGGCGACTGGTATCGTTTTGAGAATATCACAATCAACGGCAAGACCTACACTCCTGGTGATGAGCTTAAGAATCTCGCATCAAGCGACCTTATGAAGGAGGTTATGGCTCACGCATTTAGCTTTGGAGAGATTACCGACGATGATGTTCAGATACCTGGCACGGATCCGCTCACAACCAACCCCGAGAGTTTCGTTACACTCGAGGCATGGTGCGATGGTGGCGCAGCGGTTTATGTTCGCATAGTGCTCTCAGCCAACGACTCTGGTGCGCGCCGTACATTTAAGATTATCACCAAGGATGGCGAAGGCAATCAACTCTCATCGGTTGTCTACTTCCAGAATGCATAGTCATTAACACATATACAGTACAGGGGATGGCTAAAAAGTAATTTAGCCATCCCCTGTTCCTTAGGAGGTTGAATAATAAAAAAAGATGTAGTTTTAGAATTAAGTCATTAGTGGACACTAATGACTCAACCTCATTAATCAATTACTCTCTGCCAAGCAACGCATTACTCTTTGCCGAGAACTCCGCGACAAGCGACTCGAAGACACGCTTCACACTCTCAATCTTCTCGGCGCGCCATGCGTTAGCACCTGCAAAGGCGTAGCCATGGTCCAAGCGACCCTTAAAGGCGTTATACAGTGCAAGCATACTGCAGTCGGGGCTAGGCACCACATCGCAGGTACGTATACAGTTGAAGGCGCACTGCTTGGGCTTCTTCACACCCGCCTTGACACTCTCCAAGAAGGAGCTATGCACGGCTCTACCAGGCATGCCAACAGGACTTTGGATAATCTCGATATCCTCCTTTTGAGCCTCGATATATGCCTGCTTGAAGCGTATATCAGCATCACACTCCTCGGTGGTAACAAAGCGTGTTCCCATCTGCACGCCCGAGGCACCAAGCTCCATAATATTGTATATATCCTCACCCGTGTATATACCTCCCGCAGCGATAACAGGAATCTCACGGTTGTGCTCCGAGGCAAAGGTGTTAACAACGCTAACAACCTCGGGGAGTATCTTCTCAAGGGCGTAATCCTCCGAAAATATCTGGTCTGCCTTATATCCGAGGTGACCGCCCGCCTTGGGGCCCTCAACAACGATAGCGTCGGGAGCATAGTAATACTCCGACCACCACTTCTCGCACAGCACCTTAGCTGCTCGCGCCGATGAGACGATAGGCGCAAGCTTAGTCTTAGCACCTTCGGTAAGGAACGACGGCAGGTTGAGCGGTAGTCCTGCACCCGAGAAGATAATATCTGCACCCTCCTTCACAGCCGTACGCACCATATCCGAGAAGTTGGACATCGCCACCATCACGTTGACACCGATGATACCCTCGGTCTTTGAGCGCGCCTTGCGCAGCTCCTCCTTGAGCCCCTCAATGGCTGCCTCAGCAACACTCTTAGCCCTATCCTTGTATATCAGCCCAAGACCAGCTGACGATATAACACCGACACCACCCTCGTTCGCTACGGCCGAGGCAAGACCCGAGAGCGATATGCCGACACCCATACCGCCCTGCACAATGGGAAGCTTGGCGATAAGGTCTCCAATTTTAAGTGAATTCATAGTTTCGTATATTTCAAAAAAAAATTAAAAATAGTTCGCAAATATACTACTAAAAAATGAAAAAAGTATCAATAATCCGATTTTATTGATACTTTTTACTAATACGTGATTTATGATTAGTTCCAAAATAGAACAACCGCCACTCTATCTATCCACCTTCAAGAGTGACGAGTCGCCATAGCTTAGGAAGCGAAAATCGTGACCGAGGGCGTAGTCGTAGATGCTATGCCAGCTATTGCCAACGTATGCTCCGACCAGCAACAGCAACGTCGACTTAGGCTGGTGGAAGTTTGTGATAATATATCGCACAATGCGGAAGCGATAGCCAAGGGGCGTGATCATAATCTGTGTTGCAGCCTTAAGTTGTGCCATCCCGTTAGCGTGCATATACTCCGATAGCGTATGCAGCGCCTCGTGGCCATCAAATGTCGCTGGTATGTCGTACAACTCCCATTGACCTATGACACGCTCTGCCAAGGGGTCACCCTCCGTACGTATACGCCAGGCGAGTGCTGCAAGTGACTCCAGCGTGCGCACCGACGTCGTGCCAACAGCTACGATGTTATCGACATTAGACAGCAGATTATCGATAGTCTGGCGCGTGATGATGAAGTGTTCGGTATGCATGGGGTGTTGCGCCGCATCGTCATCCTTGACGGGGAGGAATGTTCCAGCACCCACATGTAGCGTTACCTCCTCGAATCTAAAGCCCTGCTCGCGCATGGAGGTTATCAGCTCGGGGGTGAAGTGCAGTCCTGCCGTGGGCGCTGCCACCGATCCCTCGAAGCGAGCATATACGGTCTGATAGCGCGTGTTGTCTATCTCCTCGCTCTCGCGGTTGAGGTATGGCGGTATAGGTATGCGGCCAAGCTCCTCGAGGAGCTCGCCAAAGGTACAATCTGCCGACCAGCGCATCCTCACTATATGCTCCCTCGTGCCTCGCTCGACAATCTCGGCACGCAGCGTATGTTGCTCGTTACGGTAGTCGAAGTCGATGCCTACCTCTCCCTCCTTCCACTTCTTGAGGTTGCCGACGATGCAGCTCCACTCGCTCTCGCCCCTCTGCTGAAAGGCGCGCTCGTAGTCTGCAGGACGGTGAGGCTCAAGGCAGAAGACCTCAATACGCGCGCCCGAAGCCTTATGCATGACTATGCGCGCGCGCACCACGCGCGTATTATTAAATACGAGCATCGCCCCCTTAGGCAGATACTCTGCAACCGAGGCAAAACGGCTCTCACCTATCGTTCCATTGTCATATATAAGCAACTTAGACGATGTGCGCTCCTCAAGTGGAAACTTAGCTATACGCTCATCGGGCAGCTCATAGTTGTAGTCGTTAATGTCTATATGTCGTTCCATCCGAATTTAATTCATCGTTACAACGGCAAAGATACGAAAAAAGAGCTGTTCTACCACCACGTGATACATAAATTAGGGTCACTCCATTATTGTAATAGAACCGTCGTTACGACGGCAAAGATACGAAAAAAGAGTTGTTCTACAGCGTGTGAGAACTATAAAAAGGCTACTTCTCAGCCATTTTGTCGTACTGACATGTTACGGGCATGTCGTTTTGTCGCTATCGGGTGACACTATTTCGTCTTTTGTCGCTTGGCAGGGCTTTTGTCGCACACCGAATAGAAAGTTGAACAACCAAAATATAGGCAAGCATGAACATCAACACCCTAACAATCAAGGCGCAGGAGCTGTTGCAGAGCGCAATGGCCGTAGCGCGCCAACACAAGCAGCAGGCTGTAGAGCCTCTGCACATCCTCCATGCAGCCATCGCCGACGAGGGCTCCGTAGCGAGCTATCTCCTTGGGCGCGTGGGTGGTAACATCACGTCGATACGTAAGGATGTAGCCGAGGCCATAGCGCGCCTACCGCGCGTAGAGGCCACGGAGGATAATATCTACTTCTCACGCGAGACATCGGCCGTCATACAGCGTGCCGTGGATCTCACGCGCACCCTCAGCGACCGCTACGCCTCCGTGGAGCACATCGTGGCAGCACTTGCCAAGGAGCGCTCCTCAGCACACGACATACTCCGCGATGCGGGCATCACAGAGGAGCACCTCGTCACCGCCATCAGGGAGTTTCGCAAGGGGCAGACCATAGACTCGCAGACCGAGGAGGTGGAGTTCGACGCCCTCGGCAAGTATGCCATAAACCTCAACGATGGCGCACGTAGCGGTAAGCTCGACCCCGTCATCGGGCGCGACGAGGAGATACGCCGTGTGCTACAGATACTATCACGTCGCACGAAGAACAACCCCATACTTGTAGGTGAGGCGGGCGTCGGCAAGACAGCCATAGCCGAGGGCATAGCCCATCGTATCGTAGATGGCGACGTGCCCGAGAATCTTAAAGACAAGGTTATATACTCATTGGATATGGGTGCCCTTATCGCGGGTGCGAAGTACAAGGGCGAGTTCGAGGAGCGCCTAAAGGCCGTAGTCAAGGAGGTGACCTCTGCCGAGGGGCGCGTGCTGCTGTTCATCGACGAGATACACACGCTCGTAGGTGCTGGCAAGGGCGATGGCGCGATGGATGCCGCCAACATATTGAAGCCCGCACTTGCACGTGGCGAGCTGCGCACCATAGGAGCTACGACGCTCGACGAGTACCAGAAATATTTTGAGCAGGACAAGGCTCTCGAGCGCCGCTTCCAGAAGGTGCTGGTTGCCGAGCCCACGATGGAGGATGCCATATCAATCATGCGTGGCCTCAAGGAGCGCTACGAGAACCACCACCGTGTGCGTATCAAGGATGAGGCCATCGTCGCCTCCGTCGAGCTGTCACATAGGTACATCACCGACCGTTTTCTTCCCGACAAGGCCATAGACCTCGTTGACGAGGCGGCAGCACGCATGCGACTGGAGATGAACTCCGTGCCCGAGGAGATAGACAACCTCGACCGCAACATACGCCAGCTGGAGATTGAGCGCGAGGCTATACGTCGCGAGGGCGACAAGGAGCGTATCGCACGCCTCGATGCCGACATCGCCGAGCGTAAGGCCGAGTGCTCGGCGCTGAGGGCTAAGTGGCAGTCGGAGCGCGACCGCCTGGCTGAGTTACAGAGGGCCAAGGAGGGCATCGAGAGCGCCAAGATTGAAGCGCAGCAGGCCGAGCGCGCGGGTGACTATGGCCGCGTGGCAGAGCTACGCTATGGCACCATCGTAGAGTTGGAGAGGCGCGTGGCAACACTCGAGGAGGAGCTACGCATGATGTCCGACACGGCGATGATTAAGGAGGAGGTTGACGCCGAAGATATCGCCGAGGTGGTCTCGCGCTGGACGGGAATACCCGTGAAGCGCATGATGGCCTCGGAGCGCGAGAAGCTCTTACACATGGAGGAGGAGCTACACCGCAGGGTTGTAGGACAGGAGGAGGCCATCGAGGTGGTGTCGGACGCCGTACGACGCTCACGCGCAGGCCTCGCCGATGGTCGTAGGCCCATAGGGTCGTTCATCTTCCTCGGCACGACAGGCGTGGGTAAGACGGAGCTTGCGAAGGCTCTCGCCGAGTTCCTCTTCAACGACGACTCGATGCTCACACGAATTGATATGTCGGAGTATCAGGAGCGCCACTCTGTCTCGCGCCTTGTAGGTGCGCCTCCAGGATATGTGGGCTACGATGAGGGAGGACAGCTCACCGAGGCCGTGCGTCGTAAGCCCTACTCTGTAGTGCTCCTGGACGAGATAGAGAAGGCACATCCCGATGTCTTCAATATATTGCTACAGGTGCTCGATGATGGTCGCCTGACGGATAATAAGGGACGCACCGTCGACTTCCGCAATACCATCGTCATCATGACCTCGAATATGGGCTCACATATCATCTCCGAGCGTTTTGCTGCGGCGGGTAATGAGCCTACGGCAGAGGTCGTGGAGAGTGTTAAGGGCGAGGTTATCGAGATGATGAAGCAGCAACTTAAGCCCGAGTTCCTGAATAGAATTGACGAGATTGTCATGTTCGAGCCCCTCAATAGAGAGAGCATCGAGAAGATTGTAGATATACAACTTCGCGAGGTCGGGCGTATGCTCCGCAATAACGGCATCGAGCTAGTATACACCTCGGCAGCACGTCGCCACATCGCTGATGCGGGCTTCGACCCAATATATGGCGCGCGACCTATCAAGCGCACCATACAGCGCGAGGTTGTCAATACACTCTCTAAACGTATCCTTGCAGGTGCTATTGACCGCACCTCACCCATCACTATCGATGCCGACGACGATGGCCTGATTTTCTCAAATTAAGGCTCTTGATTTTAACTAAATTACAGGAGGCTGACTAAAAAGTGATTTTTGGTCGGTCTCGTTTTTTTTTCAGATACGATGAGCGCAAGAAATGAATTGCAATACTAATGCGGTAAAAATGTTATGGTTAGGTTTTGATGCGCCAAAAGAGCGATAAATCATCGTAA
>JAFUPR010000044.1 GCA_017481145.1 Alistipes sp.
AGGGCAAGTAAAGCGTTGCGATTAAGTCGAGAGCAGAGCCAAGCTTGCTTGAACTCTGCCGAGACAGAGCAACGAAAAGGAACTTAACGACAAAATACACTTTTTATTCAGCCTCTTTTTTTATGGAAAGCAAAAGCGACATAGAGCTGTACGCCTCAAATTTCTTGTCAGAAGGGGTCTAATTTGGTGCATCACAAAAGTATACCCCTCGGGCTGTACGAAAGAGTACTATCCCGAGGGGTATAGCTTTTAGAGGGATGTGTCGAAGTAGGCACCTTATCACAAGAAATTACTCGTATTGGCCAGTCTTAAGACGCATAACCTCATCCTTAGTGAGGAAACGCCATGCTCCGCGTTTAAGGTTTTTCTTCGTAAGACCAGCATAGTATACGCGGTCGAGCTTCTGCACGACATAGCCGAGGTGCTCGAACATACGACGCACGATACGGTTACGACCCGAGTGTATCTCTACGCCCACGGTCTTCTTATCCTCCGAGGCATAGGCTACCTCATCGGCGAAGATGTCGCCATCCTCGAGAGTGATACCCTCGGTAAGTGCATCCATGTCGGCACGCGTGAGAGGCTTATCAAGAGTCACCTGATATATCTTCTTCTTACGGTTCGAGGGGTGCGTGAGCTGACGTGTGATATCGCCATCGTTGGTTATAAGAAGTAGTCCCAGTGAGTTCTTATCAAGGCGGCCTACGGGATAGACACGCTCGGTGCAGGCATTCTTAACAAGATCCATTACGGTCTTATCGGCGTGGGGATCATCAAGAGATGTGACATAGCCCTTAGGCTTGTTGAGCACTATATATACATTCTTCTCACCCTGAAGACGCTCATCGTTGAAGCGTACCTCGTCAGTGGGTAGAATCTTCGTACCAAGCTCGGTGACAACGACGCCATTTACCGACACTACGCCCGCGAGGATGAAGTCGTCAGCCTCGCGACGCGAGCACACGCCCGACTGCGAGATAAAGCGGTTGAGACGTATCTCGCCATCAACCTTATTGGGGTTGTACTTAGGATATGAGCGAGGCTTATCATCCTTCTTGGGTGCATAGCTACGCTTGGCCCCTCCCTTGTTGAAGCCTGCACGACTATCTGTTGGTCGACCACCTGCCTTAGGCTTAAAACCTCCAGCCTTACGACCACACTCGGGTCTGTCAGCGCGGTTGAAGTCACGCTCCTCGCGATTGAAATTACGCTCACTCCGCTCAACGCGGTTAAAGTCGCGCTCGGTGCGATTGAAGCTACGCTCCGCACGCTCCTCGTTACGACGGGGGCGCTCATACTCTGTACGCAGACGATTGTCGGCGGTGAAGTGAGGGTTGTACGATGTGCGCTTCTCTGTTCTTGCCACACGTGGGCGATACTCTCTCTGTCCCTCGTTGTCTGCCTCACGGCGAGGACGAGGGCTACGCTCAACGCGCTCAGCAGAGCTTACACGCTGACGCTTATCGCGAGCAAAGCGCGAAAGGTTAGCCGTTGAGTCTGTGTTGTTGTTTTTCATCTTTCTATATTACTTTTAGGTATGTTCTAAAAATTAGTAAAAAGGTCTTCATTATTGTAAGGTTCTATTTCGGTCGCTTCGGGTTAAATTTTGGTTCAAAATAATTTCCCAAATCAACTCGACCATATTTATAGAACCTACCTCTAATAAGTCCCTGGCAAAGGTAACTATTTTTTTTGACTTTCAACATATTTACAATATCTATGCCATAAAATCGACAAAATATGTGTACCTTTGCGACTCAATAACGAGAATATGAATAGAGAGATACTGCGTATAGCCATACCCAACATCATATCGAACATTACGGTGCCACTGATGGGTATCGCCTCGACCTTTATCGCTGGGCGAGTAGCAGGGGCGGATGGTGCTACGACCATAGGGGCATTATCTATCGGTGTTGCAATCTTCAACTTCATCTACTGGAACTGCTCGTTTATGCGCATGGGAACAAGCGGTCTTACGGCTCAGGCCTTTGGTGCTGGTGACAGCCGCGAGTATAGTCTTATGCTCTGGCGTGCAGTATGTGTAGCGTTGGCCGTCGGTATCTTAGCCTTCGCACTACAGTGGCCCATAGGCGAGTTCTCGCTATGGTTTATGTCTACGGGCGATGGCGCGAGCGATGCGATGATCTCGGACTACTTCTATACGCGCATCTGGGCTGTGCCCGCGGGAATACTTCTCTTCGGCTTCAACGGCTGGCTAACGGGTATGCAGAATGCCGTAGCACCCATGTGTGTAGCTATATTTGTAAACATCTTGCACGTAGGTTTCAGCTATCTCTTCTCCATCGTCGGCAGCTGGGGTCTTAGCGGCATAGCCTTAGCCTCGGTCGTAGCTCAATGGTCGGGTGTCGTGGTCATGATTATCATCATCGTGCTACTCTACCGTCGTCGTCTTGTGAGCGTGCACCTTAGCGAGGTAGTTGACATGGGAGCTATGCGCCGTTTCTTTCAGATAAATAGCGACATCATAATTCGCACATTCTGCCTTGTGGCCGTCTACACCTTCTTTACTAAAGCGTCGGCTGATATGGGAGATAAGAATATCTTGGCTGTCAATACTATACTGCTGCAGCTATTTACTCTCTTCTCATATATGAATGACGGCTTTGCCTACGCTGCCGAGGCACTCACAGGGCGCTTTATAGGTGCTCGCGATGGCGTATCGTTGCGTCGCTGTATAAAGCTATGTGTCGTGTGGTGTTTCGTGGTGTCATTCATTTATGTGGGTGTATATGTTGGCTGGTGGCGCGATATATTCACACTGCTTGTCGACTCCGATACAAGTAATGTCGAAGAGCTTATCTCTGTTGCTGGCGAGTATATCGGTTGGATTATAGCTATACCCATAGCCTGCGCACTACCATTCGTAATGGACGGCATCATGGTTGGCGCCACGCGTAGTCGTATTATGCGCGACTCTATGGTCTTGTCGTCAGTAGTCTACTTCGCCATACTCTACGGTCTCGGCTGGCTCATAGGCAACAACGCTATATGGATGGCCTTCACGCTCTTTATGTTCGTGCGTGGTGTCTTACAATTCTACATGTCGCACCGCCTCAAAGACATTTATGCCGAGGCGGAGAGAGACTAATACACTGCTATGCGGTCTATCGTTAGTGGACCTCGGGAGTCGATAAAGCGAACACGTATTTCGCTGGTGACGATCTCCTCCTCGAGCGGGATTATGCGCTTATAGCCTATGGTTGAACCATAAGCGACCTGTTGCCAAGTGTTGTCTCGCTTCACATCCACGGCATACTCTCTTACACGCTGGCCTAAGGCGATATACTCCTCTATAACAATATATCTAGCCGATATTGCGGTATCCCATCTAAGGTAAACATCGCCCGTGGTTACGCCATCCTTCGTTGCCCAATAGTCGGAGTCGTCGCCACGCATGCCCTCTACGCCGAAGCCACGACCACGCGATGAATAGGCTGTATAGGTAGCCTTTGCTGCTAAGTCATACTTAAATGCGTTGTCTACCATCTCGCGCCACGCCATAAGCGACGCCACATCCTCCTCGGGGATGCGGCCACGACGATCGGGAGCGAGGTTAAGGAGCAGCGTACCACCATGACCTACAGATGTAAGGTAAATTTGGAATAACTCCTCAGGAGTCTTGGGCTTCTCATAGTCGTGGTAGAACCATCCTGGACGTATCGATACATCGGCCTCAGCGGGTGCCCAACACGAGCCATCCTCCTGACCGTGGATAAGCACGGGCATACAATCGCGCCCCTCGGGATACATATCCTCGGGCGTAGCCATAGCCCAGCAGTATTCGTCGATAATGCCCTTCTCGTTTCCACACCATCGAGCCTCGGGCTGTGATGAACTCCACACGATAGTATCGGGCGATAGTTCGCGTATGATGTCTATGACCTGTGGCCAGTCGTAGTATAGGTAGCCCGACTCCACCCAGCGGGTCTCGTAAGCTCCGCCATAGTAACCATCACCACCGTTGGCACCATCAAACCACATCTCGAATAAGGGACCATAGTTTGTAAGGAGCTCACGCACCTGATTGCGGTAATAGTCCAAGTACTCATCGCCACCATAGCCCGCGTGATTGCGATCCCACGGCGAGAGGTAGATGCCGAACTTTATGCCATGACGACGGCACGCCTCAGCTACCTCGCCCACAATATCGCCACTACCACCCTTATATGGTGAGTTCTTTATTGAGTGCTCGGTATACTTCGTCGGCCACAGGCAGAAGCCATCATGGTGTTTAGCCGTCAATATCAACCCCTTAAGATTAGCTGTCTTAACTATCTCGACCAGTGCATCAGCATCGAAATCCGTAGGATTGAACAACTCGGGCAACTCATCGCCATAGCCCCACTCACGGTCAGTGAAGGTGTTTATCGTGAAGTGCACAAAGGCATACTGCTCAATCTCGTGCCATTCTATTTGTCGCTGTGAGGGCACAACGCTCATAGGCTGAGGAGCATCTACGCTACACGATGTTATGCACACGAGCGCAAACGCCAATAGGAGTAATATTGAATGTCTCATAGGTTGTTTATCACCTTTGAAGCACCATGTCGCCATCCTTAACCCAGCCTAATCGCTTCATTATCACGTGGAATATAAGGCTCAATACAGCTGGAGCAACGAAATATAGACCTACGATTATGGCTATGAGCTCACCATCGGGCATCGTTCCAGACATCGTATCCCAACAATTTATGGGGCCCACCAATCCTGCGGTACCCATACCCGCGCCTGCAGCATTGTTTGTCATGCCAAGAACGACGGTAGAGATGGGACCAAGGATTGCCGAGGCGAGGGTTGGCGCAAGCCATATTATCGGTTTACGCGCTATGTTGCCTATCTGAAGCATGGAGGTTCCAAGCCCCTGAGATATAAGACCTCCGAAGCCGTTGTCCTTGAAGCTGATAACGGCAAAGCCTACCATCTGAGCGCAACAGCCAGCTGTAGCAGCACCCGCAGCGAGGCCGCTGATACCTATAGATATACATAGCGCTGCCGAGCTGATGGGGAGTGTGAGTATGCAGCCTACAGATACAGATATCACTATACCCATAATAAATGGGTTGAATGTTGTCGCTCTGTTTATCACCTCGCCGAGAGACATGACCCACTCGCCAATGGGCACACAGCAGTACTTGGCAAAGAGGCCACCGACAACTACGGCAACAAGAGGTGTGATGATGATATCCACTGGCGTCCGCTTAGAGACAAGCGATCCAACCTCTATACCTACAATGGCAGCAAGGTATGCACCTATAGGATTACCCGCAATGTCGCCCGCAGTACCACCAAGCGCATAACCCATGGCTCCCACCGCGACGGCTGATATGGTAACCAACGGGTCGCGCTTAAGTCCTAAAGCAATGGCGAGGCCTATGGCTCCACCCACAACAAGGTCGGTTTGTAATAGCCGCGCAATGTCGGCAAGGAAGTCTAAACCGTCAATCTTGGCTATCTGCGCCACGATTGTACCTATGATAAGCGACCCAAAGAGACCCATCGCCATGTAGCTCAAGGCATCGACGATATAGGTATTAAAGAGACGACTTATGATACCCGCCCCCTTAGTATGCGAAACAGTGCTCTTTCCCATAACTTCTAATGTTAGACATTTGTTTATACAAAGGTAGAAAAAATATCGAAACACAACCACTTATCTGCAAGAAAGTTGTTCGACTTTTCGAAACAAGAAAGATGGGACATGGGATGAAGGCTACAACTCTATCTCATCGAATACCTCTTGTAACCTATTTAAGAATGCCGTAGATATAGGTCCATCCATCTGTGTGTGGTGAAACTGAAACGATATTGGTAGGGTCGTACGGAAGAGCCCCTTGCGATACTTACCCCATACGACAAAGGGGTTGTTGTAAAAACCTGCATAAAGGTTTACGACTGAGTCTAACTCACACTTAGTGAGTGCCGACGTGCCGATGACCATATAGTCCTCACCAAGGTTCAGATCCTCGCCACTTGCAGCTGCCTGGGAAGTAAGCCTTAGGTAGTCCTCTGCAAACGTGTGTATGCCCTCCGAGAATGGTATGTCGCAGGTATTAATATCGCCTGTTGTTGTCTTCACAATCGTATTAATGGCCAGATGATCAAACCGCATAAGCTTAGAGCCTACTGGTAGGAGATAGAACTCCGCAAAGGCACTTGCAGCACGACCTATGGCATAGCACATCAACATATTTAGTTTAAGTCCCTTACGCTTTGCCAAGCGTCTGAGGCGCGTGATGTCATAAGTCTTTGTCATCGTCACCATAGGCATGGGCGAACGCATCCAAAGGTCAAAGGCCTTGGCTCGGTTTGTTGTCTTAGGGTCTACCTCTCTCATAGTCTGTCGATGTTTTGCTTTTATGGGAATGACTAAAAAGTGATTTAGTCATCCACCCACTCTTTAAAGGGTTGAATAAAAAGATGTAGTTTTAGGCCTGCAAAGCCCGAAAAAGCGGAGTTTAGGTTCTGTAAATGAGCATTTGAGGGCAAGCATAACGACAAAATACGGCTTAATGGTCAAATATGAGACCTAAAACCTTGTCATAATTATTGGCAACCAATAATTTAAGTGATGTTATAATTTTAGGAGACCTATTCTCGCTAATGGCATATAAGTAAAATCCAGCTCAAACATGCGTGCAGCGAC
>JAFUPR010000045.1 GCA_017481145.1 Alistipes sp.
CGATGATTTATCGCTCTTTTGGCGCATCAAAACCTAACCATAACATTTTTACCGCATTAGTATTGCAATTCATTTCTTGCGCTCATCGTATCTGAAAAAAAAACGAGACCGACCAAAAATCACTTTTTAGTCAGCCTCATACTATTTTAGGTGTTGCCGCTTACTTACGCACCTCGGCACCAGCGCGCTGTTCCAACTGTGTTTGTAGGTTGGCCATTGTGCGCTCAATCTGCTTGTCGGTGAGCGTCTGGTTCCTATCCTCGAGGATGAAGCTCAGAGCGTACGACTTCTTGCCCTCGGGAAGCTTGTCGCCCTCGTAGACATCGAACAACGATACCGACTTCAAGAGCTTCTTCTCCGTGGCAAAGGCTATCGAGCGTAGCTCCGAGAAGGTGGTGCTCTTGTTCACAAGGAGTGCAAGGTCGCGCTTAACCTCGGGGAACTTAGAGAGCTCCTTGAACTGCACCTTCGACTTCTTGGTCATCTTGACGAGCTGGTCGAAGTCTATCTCGGCGAAGTATACCTCCTGCTTGATGTCGAACTTCTTACGCACCATGGGTGATACTACGCCCATGCGCAATACCTCCTTGGGTCCCTGCTTGAAGAGTATAGCATCAGCATAGAGATCCGAATCTAAGCTCTCCGATTGTAGAGCGTAGATGTCTATGCCGAAGCGCTTGAGGAGTCGCTCAACCATGCCACGCAGTGTGAAGAACGACGACTGCTCAGCCTTAGAGTTCCACGCCAACTGCGACTCGAGACCCGTCACGGTGATGCCTATACGGTAGTTCTCCTCGTACTTGGCTAAGGTGTTCTCCTCCGACGCCTTCTCCTCAGCGTAGGCGTAGCAGTTGCCCACCTCGAACATGCTGAGGTTGCCGTTACGACGGTTTACGTTGAGCTCTACGGCCTCCAGGGCGTTGAACATGAGCGTCTGACGCATGACGTTAAGATCCTGCGACAGAGGATTCAATATGTTTACACAGCGGTTAGCTGGGTATGTAGTGCAGTTCTCGTAGTACGATGCCTTGGTTAGCGAGTTAGACATGATCTCGGTGTAACCATTAGCCGCGAGGAAGTCCGAGGCAACATTCTGAAGACGTGCCTTGTCGGGCTTCGGAGCATACGAGAGTGTCGAGTTAACATGATCGCTTACCTCGATGTTGTTGTAGCCATAGACGCGCAACACATCCTCTACAAGGTCGGCCTCGCGCTGTACATCGACGCGATAGGGTGGTACAGCAACATGCAATACCTCGCCCTCGCGACCGCGCACCTCGACATCCAAAGCCTCGAGGATAGTCATGAAGGTCTCCTCGGGTATATCCTTACCTATGAGCTTGCGTGCGCGCTCCAACGAGAAGTCGAACTCGAAGTGTGATGCGGGGGTGGGGTTGATGTCTATAATCTCTGATGTTATCGTGCCACCAGCCAGCTCCTTCATGAGCAACGCTGCGCGCTTCAGGGCATATACCTGAATGTTGGGGTCAATGCCGCGCTCGAAACGGAATGAGGCGTCGGTGTTGAGACCGAAACGCTTAGCCGTCTTACGCACCCATACGGGGTGGAAGTAGGCACTCTCGATGAAGACATTCACCGTCTCGTCCGAGATGCCCGAGTCGAGACCGCCATAGACACCAGCGATACACATGGGGCGCTCTGCCGAGCATATCATCAGGTCGTTGGCCGTGAGCGTGCGCTCCACGCCATCGAGTGTCACGAACTTCTCGCCCTCCTTGGCTGAGCGTACTACAATCTTACCGCCCTCAATCTTGTCGGCATCGAAGGCGTGCAGGGGCTGACCCAACTCGAAGAGTACGTAGTTCGTTATATCTACGAGGTTGTTCTTGGGGTTGATGCCCGCTGCGCGGAGCTCGTTCTGCATCCACTCGGGTGAGGGGGCAATCTTGCAGCCGCTCACGGTGATACCAGCGTAGCGGGGTGCAGCCTCATGGTTTATAACCTCCACGCTTATTGTGCGTGAGGTATTATCTACTGCGAAGTCGTCTACTGAGGGTAGGCGAAGAGCCACCTTCTCGCCACGGCTCTTGAGGTATGCTGCGAGGTCGCGGGCAACGCCTATGTGTGATGCGGCATCTACACGGTTGGGCGTGAGTCCTATGCCTATGAGGTAGTCGTCAGCAACACCTAGGTACTCCTTTGCAGGAGTGCCCACGACGGCCTCGGCGGGGAGCTCCATGATACCCTCATGGTTGCGGCCTATGCCGAGCTCGTCCTCGGCACAGAGCATACCCAAAGACTCTACACCGCGAATCTTGCTACGCTTAATTTTAAACTCCTCGTCCGAGTCGATGGGGTAGAGCACTGAGCCTACCGTGGCGCACATAACCTTCAATCCCTTACGGCAGTTGGCAGCGCCACATACAATTTGAAGTGGTGCTTCGGCGCCAACATCTACTGTTGTGATGTGCAGATGGTCAGAGTCGGGATGCTCCTCACATGTGAGTACCTCGCCAACGACAACACCCTTCAATCCACCCTTGATGGTCTCTATCTTCTCGAACTCCTCGACCTCGAGGCCGAGCTCTGTGAGTATTTCGGCAATGCGCTCTGCCGATAGGTCGGTATCGATGTAACGCTTTAGCCAGTTGTATGATACGTTCATATATTGTTGTTTTTAGTCTTTCGATAGCTATAGTCGCACAAAGATACACCTTTTTTGCTAAATACAATTAAAGAGGCTGAATAAAAAGGCTCTTTTGTCGTTACGCTTGCCCTCAAAATGCTCATTTACGTCAAGTAAACTCCGCTTTTTCGGGCTTCGCAGGCCTAAAAATAGCTCTTTTTATTCAACCTCTTCGGAGGTAGTTGATGACTAAAAACCTTTTAGCCACCCCCTAATTGTTATTTAGTGCATAAATTATTTCTTCACAACCTCACCACTCCAGTTGCAAGTGATGTTGTTGTTATTGCAGTCATAAGCATCAACCTTGATAGTGTGTGTGCCGTCGCCATTATTGGTAATCCCTACACAGCCCGAGATAAGCATCGCGTAGTTCTTGTAGCCAGCCATACCGCTACCAGAGCCATACTCGAAGTACCAACTACCTACAGGGCGCTTCCAGTTATCAATGAAGCCTGACATGGCTACGTTCTTATTTGCAGTGTATGCAAATGTGTATGTGCCATCAATGTCACCATTATTTGAGGTGTTATCGGTGATGATGTCGAGCTGTAGACATGCAGTTGTGTAATCACCAGACTTATCCATAATCATGATGGTGTAATTTGAGTATCCCGTCTGCCACCAGTCACCCTCGTATGTCCATGTTACGCGTGGGGTATTGGGGAATGTAAATACAACATCATCTGTGAGAGTGCTCTTTGACTCGTTCTCCTGACCACCTGTGGGGTCGTCGCTGCCACCATCATCGTTGCCACCATCATCGTTGCCAGTGAGATCTGTAAGAACCATTGCGCCAGAGTATGTCACCTTGTGCAGCTTGCCACTAATGGTCATCTCGAGGGTGATCTTGTTGTCCTCGACAATCATCTTGGCATCAGTTGCAACAATGTTATTTGTGTCGATGTCAGTGGTGTATATTACCTGTGTGCTCTCGCTATTTATGGTGTAGGGAGCATTGCTATTTGTCGTATCCCATTTGTATGTGCCGTTGGGAATTGTGTAGGGAGCACCGCCAGTAGCTACGGGAGCAAAGGCATACACATAGTAGTATACAGAGTTGGGGAATGCCTGACCAGCATTGTTAAGACCCTGCTCTGAGAGGAATATTGTGAAGCCGTCAGCGCCTTCGCTGTACTGCTGACCATAGTAGTTGCCGTTGAACTTAGCAGCCTCGAAGGTTACAACGTCGTTGTTATCGTTCTCGTTACCGCCGTTGTTGCCACCCTCGTCATTGCCTCCATTGTTGCCACCCTCGTCATTGCCTCCATTGTTGCTACCATTGGCAGCCTGGTTGATAACGATCGATGCGCTCTCGTCGGCGTAGTTCACGTTGATGATGACCATACGCTTCGACGATGTAGTGTTGGCCTTAACCTCCACGAGGATTACGCCTGTGGCAGGCTTCGTAATCTTCTCGATGGCATTAGCACCCTCAATAATTGTTGTTGTCAGATCCATACCCTCAATAGGGTTGTTGATGGTGTATGTCACAGCCACGGTCTCGCCCTCGGCAGCTACATCGATGGTGTTAGCTGAGGTGATTGATAGATGATTTTTTGAGGTGGTCTCCTCGGCGTTTTCGCAAGATGCAAACAGAGCTACGACCGCAAGGGTCATAATGGTAAAAAGTCTTCTCATAATTATGTGTGTTTAAGGTATTTTCCTAACTGACCGCAAAGGTAACTAATTTTTTTCGGCTTAATGGTCAAATATGAGACCTAAAACCTTGTCATAATTATTGGCAACCAATAATTTAAGTGATGTTATAATTTTAGGAGACCTATTCTCGCTAATGGCATATAAGTAAAATCCAGCTCAAACATGCGTGCAGCGAC
>JAFUPR010000046.1 GCA_017481145.1 Alistipes sp.
CGTGCTTTATTTTGTGACTGGTAATGAAAAGATTGCTTCTGTGGATGATTTGAAGGGAAAAACCATTTATCTGACGGGAAAGGGAACTACTCCTGAGGCTTCCTTGAAGTATGTATTGCAGCAGAATGGGCTGACGGAAGCTGATTATACCTTGGAGTATAAATCCGAGGCTGCGGAGGTTGCGGCAGTTTTGGCAAAAAATCCAGATGCAATCGGAGTTCTGCCCCAGCCCTTTGTGACGGCGGCCTTGATGCAGAATGAGGCACTTAAGGTTGTGCTGGACATGAATGAGGAGTGGATGAAGTCCCAGGCGGATGGCAGCGGCATGGTAACCGGTGTCACAGTGGTGCGCAAGGCGTTTTTAGAGGAAAATCCTAAGGCGGTGGAAGCGTTTCTGGCAGAGCACGCAGAGAGTGCGGTAGCAATCAATGCAGATTCTGAGACGGGAGCAGCTCTCGCAGTGGAGGCTGGGATTGTAGCAAAGGAGCCCATCGCGAAAAAAGCCATTCCCGAGTGCAATCTTACCTGTGTGACAGGCGAGGAGATGAAGGCAGCTCTGGAAAAGTATTTGCAGGTGCTGGCAGATTTTAACAAGGAGCTTGTGGGCGGTGCAGTGCCCGGAGAGGATTTTTATTATATTACGAAATAATTTTTATATCTTTGCAGTCATAATGACGCTATTATAGCAGCGAAGTATTAATACAACAGCGGTGTCACTTGATGCAGGAATAATACTTTTTGCTATATTTGTGCAATATTTGCATACAACGAAGAAAAAGGAAAAATTTTCTAATAACTAAACATAGGTTGTAATATGATTAATTACAAGGATTTAGGTCTCGTAAACACACGCGAGATGTTCAAGAAGGCTGTAGCTGGTGGCTACGCTATTCCTGCGTTCAACTTCAACAACATGGAGCAGCTTCAGGCCATCATCATGGCTGCTGCCGAGACTAAGTCGCCCGTGATCCTCCAGGTATCTAAGGGTGCACGTCAGTATGCCAACCAGACACTCCTCCGCTACATGGCTGAGGGTGCCGTTGAGTATGCCAAGGAGCTCGGCTGGGAGAATCCCCAGATTGTCCTCCACCTCGACCACGGCGACTCTTTCGAGACATGCAAGAGCTGCATCGACATGGGCTTCTCATCTGTTATGATCGACGGTTCGCACCTCCCCTACGAGGAGAACGTAGCCCTCACAAAGAGGGTTGTTGAGTATGCTCACCAGTTCGATGTAACTGTTGAGGGCGAGCTCGGCGTACTGGCAGGTGTTGAGGATGAGGTCTCTGCTGAGGAGAGCCACTACACTAAGCCCGAGGAGGTTGTTGACTTCGTGACAAAGACTGGTTGCGACTCGTTGGCTATCTCTATCGGCACATCGCACGGTGCGTTCAAGTTCACGCCCGAGCAGTGTACTCTCGATCCCCAGACTGGCCGTCTTGTACCTCCCCCCTTGGCATTCGACGTATTGGCCGCTATCGAGGAGCAGCTTCCTGGCTTCCCCATCGTACTCCACGGCTCATCGTCAGTACCTCAGGACGAGGTTGACACAATCAACAAGTATGGTGGCGCGTTGAAGGCTGCCGTAGGTATCCCAGAGGAGCAGCTTCGCAAGGCTTCGAAGAGCGCCGTATGTAAGATTAACATCGACTCTGACTCGCGCCTTGCAATGACAGCAGCGGTACGCGAGGTATTCGCCCAGAAGCCTGCAGAGTTCGACCCCCGCAAGTACTTGGGTCCTGCTCGCGACAATATGAAGAAGCTCTATATCCACAAGATTAAGGAGGTTCTTGGTTCAGATAACAAGGCTTAATGGAAAGGGGTGCTTCGGCACTCCTTTTCAATTAGTAGTGTGTAGTGAGTATCCAGCCTAACAACTTTAGGTCACCATGCGATTGACGCGAAATAAAAACATAGGAACTCATAGTGACCCATTTTGCGCTTACACGCTAAATTCATTTGTCGTCAAAAGACGGCAGATACAACGCTCGGCAAAAATCACGACGATGAGCAGTACGACAAGTACAGCCAATCGTCGGGACATTTTGTTAGCGGAAGTAGATGTCTGCCTTTTCACGACAAATACGACCCCTTATCACAAGAAATTACGTAAAAGATTGCATCTCTATAAGGTGTGCATAAATTCCACCCTTGTCGAGTAGCTCTTGATGTGTGCCCTCCTCGGCTACGCGACCCTGGTCAATAACATATATGCGGTCGGCATTATATATAGTGCTAAGGCGGTGGGCAATGACAATGGATGTACGGCCCTTAAGAAGGTTGGTGAGGGCATCCTGCACAAGCTTCTCGCTCTCGGTATCGAGGGCAGATGTAGCCTCGTCGAGGATAAGAATCTCGGGGTTCTTAAGGACAGCACGTGCTATGCTCAAGCGCTGGCGCTGACCTCCCGAAAGTTTTGTTCCTCGGTCGCCAATATTTGTATCGTAACCCTCGGGGCTCTCCATAATGAAGCCGTGGGCATTAGCTACCTTTGAGGCCTCGACAACCTCCTCATGTGTAGCTGAGGGACGACCCATAAGGATGTTACCCTCAATGCTATCGTTAAAGAGCACTGTCTCCTGCGATACGATGCTCATCTTCTTTCGTAGCGACTCCTGCTTATAATCCTCCACTGGTATGCCATCGAAGAGTATCTGTCCGTCGGTGACGTCGTAGAAGCGTGGCACAAGCTCGCTGAGTGTTGACTTACCACCTCCCGATGCTCCTACCAGAGCAATGGTCTCACCCTTACGTATCTCTATGTTAACGTCGTTGATAACCTCACGCTCACCATCGTACGAGAAGTGTACGTTACGCAGCTCAATGCTCTCCTTAAGGCCTTCAAACTCCTTAGCGTCGGCCTTATCCTGTATGCTACTCTCAGCGTCGATGATGGTAAATATACGCTCACCTGCAGCAACACCCTGATTGATATTAGCAAACTGGTCGATAAACGAGCGTAGAGGTCGCGTTATCTGTGAGAAGGCGGCAATAAAGGCTATAAAGCCAGCACCAGTGACCATACCTCCATCAACCAGCGTACCTCCAAATACAAGGATGATGGCCACGGCCGTGATGCCGAGGAACTCACTCATTGGCGAGGCTAACTGCTGACGTCGCGCCATGGAGATAAGTATACGCGAGAGGTCAGCATTTATACGCCTAAACTTTTTGGCTATGAAGCCCGAGGCATTATATCCCTTGACTATCTTCATGCCCGAAAGTGTCTCGTCAAGCACCGACACCATATCGCCCATACGTTCCTGTCCTCGCTTCGCGGGGTGGCGTAGGCGCTTCACTATGCTACCTATGACTACACCTACGATAGGTAGAAATATGACAGCAAATAGTGACAGCTGCCACGATATGCCTATCATAAGGGTTAGATATCCGATGATAAGGAATGGATCGCGGAAGGCAACCTGCAAAGTGTTTGTTATACAAAACTGCACAACCATAACATCCTGCGTAATCTTCGACATTATATCACCCTTACGCTGGTCGCTGAAATAACCCACATTCATATCTATGACGTGCGTAAACATCTCGTCACGCATACGCTGGACGGTATTGATACGAAGGCTCTCGACGGTCATTGCCGCAGCATAGCGGAAAAGGTTGCTCAAGAGGTTCATACACACCGTGACGCCTCCCAACAGACCTAAGAACTTGATATTTGTGAACTCCTCGCCAAAGAATATAGTGTATACGTACGATAGTATGTCATTAAATCCCTGCTGATTGAGCTCTATGGCTGGGAATGTATATATAGGCTCAAACTGAAAGCCTCCATCCGATGCAAACATAGCATTAAGGATGGGTATTATCATCGCATAGTTGAACGTATTGAATAGGGCGTGCAGTGCAGCAAAGATAAAGTAAGGTATTGTATATCGGCTCAGAGGCCTTGCAAAGTTGAGTAATCGAAAATAAGTCTTAATCATACGTAAAGTTTTATGACCCTTATACTATTTATGGTCATCTAAAATAATGTTTCTACAATCTACCCTCCGATGCGTACTCCTTCACCGACTTCTCGAAGTGCTTAAGCGTCTCCTCCATCGACATGAATGACTTACCACCAGCCGCATTCTTATGTCCTCCGCCGTTGAAGTAACGCTGAGCAAAGATGTTTACATCTATGTCGGCACGCGAGCGTAACGATACGCGTATGAAGTCGGTATGCTCGGTGAACATTGCCGACATCTTCATCTTCTTAATAGTTAGCGGATAGTTGACAAAGCCCTCAGAGTCGCCCTGCTGGAACCAGAATCGGCGCAGTTCATCGGCCGTAAGTGAGAGGTGTGCCACCGTGCCATTATGAAATATCTTCATCTTGCGGTTTATGACATAACCAAATAGTCGGGCACGACCCTCGGTAAATGAGTTATACACATGGTTGTGAATGTCGGGTATAGAGATACCTGTCTCAGCAAGAACCGATACCATACGGAATACGTCGGGGGTGACACTCGAGAATGCGAAATTACCCGTATCGGTCATCATGCCCACAAATATATTCTCAGCCATCGTACGCGAAATATGCTCGCTGCCATATAGTTGCTCGATGATGAGAGCTACGAGATAACATGTACTCGATGCCTGCGAGTAGGATATCATAAGGTCGAAATCCTCCGATGGGTCGAGATGGTGATCTATGAGTATGCGTTTAGCATGTTGGTTCTGGTCAATCAGATCGCTAAGACCATCGAGGCGTGACATTGTGTGGAAGTCGAGACAGAAGATGAGCGTCGCCCCCTTCACCGCCTCAGCAGCACGTCCTTCGTTATCACTCTTATATATCACCACACGCTCGCAACCAGGCATAAAATCCAAGTAGTAGGGATATTTATTGGGGAGTATACACGTAACCTTATGTCCCCTCTTCTCTAATATCTCAGCCCATGCCAAGGATGATCCTAAGGCGTCGCCATCAGGATTTGTGTGCGATAATATCACCACACGCTGAGGTGTAGATAGATATGTTTCGAGCTCCTCGAGCCTATTCTTTGCTATCTGCATAATAGTCTATGTTATGCTAAAACCACACAAAGGTACAAAAAAGTTGTAACACCCTGACGTAGCACAGCTATCATAATGATGGCAAAGATACAAAAAATAGATATGAATTACTAATATTATAGAATTTTTAACCTTTAAACCAATAGCGTAGACCTTTATTCCATTTAGTAGGAATACTAAATGGTAGAGCCTTTAGCAAAGAAGTGGCCACCCTACCCCCGACTTATGAACAGATATTTTTTATTTTTTATACTTATATTAATATTAAATAATAGATAAATAATAATAAAGGGTGTTGAAAGTGTCAATAACGTTTTACTATATATTCTATTAACATTTTACCTTTTTTAATTTTAATAAATTCTTAATGTAAATATCTAACATTAAATAAAATATAAAAATAATAAACACTATTAACAATACTATATTAACATATTTACATTGTAAATTTTTCAACAGTAGTAGTTAATAATGATGAGAATAGTGGTTGAAAACAATTTCAATAAAATATATCCTTTTTATTTGGAAAAGAGAGACGGCCGTATATACAACAGCCGTCTCTAAAGATGCAAATATTTTTATAAAAACTTTTCCTACTACTTATCAACTCCCTTATTAACATTCGGTGGGTAGTTTATTAACAACCTTTTCGGCTATCTCTGCGTAGTACTCCTCAACTCTTGGATCGAAACCTCCAGCGGGACGTCCCGAGTCGCTACCCTCCATAATAGATTGTATGATAGGAACTTGACCAAGGAGCTCTATGCCTGCCTCCTCGGCATATTGCTTAGCACCACCTTTACCAAAGAGGTAGTAGCGGTTGTTGGGCAGTTCTTCGGGTGTGAACCATGCCATATTTTCAACAACACCTAACACAGGTATGTTTACCTGCTCGTGGCGGAACATCTCAACACCACGCACTACATCTGCTACGGCCACCTGCTGTGGTGTAGAGACTATTACAGCACCCGAAATCTTGAGTTCGTTGATGATAGATAGGTGTATGTCGCCCGTGCCTGGGGGAAGGTCTATCAAGAGATAGTCGAGCTTACCCCAGCGTGTCTGGTGTGTGAGCTGATGTAGAGCATTCACAGCCATACCTCCGCGCCACATAAGGGCATCTGTGGGGCGAATAAAGAAACCTATCGACATAATCTTGATACCGAGAGCCTGTGCTGGTATGATAAAGTCATTACCCTCCTCGTCGCGCTCGGCCTCGGGGATAAAGCCCTCAACACCGAACATTTTGGTCTGCGATGGTCCATAGATATCAGCATCAAGGATTCCGACGTTGTAGCCTCGCTGACGTAGAGCTACAGCGAGGTTAGCTGTTACTGTTGACTTACCAACACCACCTTTACCCGATGCTATGGCTACAACACGACATATCTCCGTTGTGGTGGTTATATTCTCCTTACGGCGTGGCTTGGGTGCTGCCTCACGAATGATAACCATGGTCTTGCTATCAGCATAGCGCTCAGCCATGAGAGCCTCCACCTGATGTTTTATCTTCTGTGCAAAGGGGTCACGTGCCTTTTGGAAGCGTAGTGTTATGGCTATGGAGCCATCCTCACCTCTGTCAGCACGGTCTACAAAGCCACTATCTACGATATTACTCCCCGTCTCGGGGTGTATTATGCTACGTAGAAGTACCTCTAATTCTTCGTTCATCTTGTATAAAGTTATAGGTTAATCTTCATATCACCAGCGACAAGAGCCTGAATACCATTGTTGTTTACTATATATGGATTCTTGCCGATAATGTCGCGTATAAGCTCGCCGTGGATGTTGTAATCTATACCCCATGACTTGGCATATAACATGCCTATGCTGTCCAACCACTCCTCGAATGGGGTGAGTGGTGCGGTGAACTCGTAGAGAGCATAGTTACTCTGTATGTCAGCTAACTCTAAGGCCTTGGCTACTGCCTCGTTTAAGCCTCCAAGGGCATCTACCAATCCGCACTCTATAGCCTCGCTGCCACTCCACACTCTACCCTCGGCAATGTTTAACACCTCCTCTATAGGCATGTTACGTCCCTCGGCAACATGACCCGTAAAGGTAGCGTATACTCGGTCGATGCTACGCTCTATGGATTTACGCTCCTTCGATGTGAGAGCACGCATCATATTCATGCCACCAGCCGAGGGAGATGTAGCTGCCGAGTCGGTAGTTATGCCGAGTTTATTTTTGAACGTATCCTCAAGGTTGAAAAGCACGCCAAAGACACCTATCGAGCCTGTGAGGGTGAGGTTGTCTGCGATGATATAGTCCGCAGGAACAGATATATAGTAGCCTCCACTTGCTGCCATCGAGCCCATAGACACAACTACGGGCTTCTCTTGCTGAAGTAACTCCATCTCGCGCCATGCTACTTCCGAGGCAAGAGCTGAGCCTCCTGGCGAGTTGACGCGAAGAACTACAGCCTTTGTTTCGTCGCTCAGACGTGCCTGGCGTAACTCAGCGGCAAGACGTGTACCATATACATATCCATCCATGTAGACATTACCATCGACAATCTCGCCATCGGCATAAATTATGGCTACCAGAGGCTTGTCGGCACTCTTTATCATCGTGTCGTTACCCACCGCAGCACGTAGAGGAGCAATGTTGGTCATCGATACATACTCGCCCAGCGTCACCATCGAATGTAGGTGCTCGCTGTTGCGCTTCACACCATAGGTATCATAGAGCGTACTAAGCTCATCCTCATAGGCAATAGCATCTATAAGGTGGGCATTGAGGGCATCCTCGGGGAGTGTAATGGAGAGATCCTTGGCATATCGCTTAAGCTCTTCGACGGATATGTCGCGCGATGCTGCCACGTCGTCGCAGATGCTATTCCACATTGACTCCACAAGGTTCTGCATCTGCACACGGTTAGCCTCCGACATCTTCGTGAGGATGAATGGTTCAACACCACTCTTATACTTACAATCCGTAGGTCGGAAGACCTCAACCTTTATGTCGAGCTTATCCATGAGACCCTTATAGAACATGAGACTCATACCTACACCACTCCACTCCAACGAGCCTTCGGGGTTGAGCCACACCTGGTCGGCAACGCTGGCTAAGTAGTATTCCGACTGCGTATAGCTATCGTCGTATGCCACAACAAACTTACCCGATAGCTTAAATCGCTCTATTGCCTCACGCAACTCTTCGATGTTGGCAGCCGATACTATGCCTGCACCATCAATCTTGATGCATATACCCTTGATGTTGTCATCTGTCGCAGCACTCTCGATGGCTGCGAGAGCCTCCATAATGGTTATAGGCTCGAAGAATGTCATGTTCGTGGCATCGAAGCTACCCAGAGGCGAGGTCATAGGTGCATCAATGATATCTTCGGCTAGGTCGATACATAGGATCGACTGCTTGGCTACGGCGGGCTGCTCAGTCTCGAACAACGATACTAACCCTCCAATCATTGCTATGAATATAAATACAAATAGGCCTATACCCACTGCAATAGCAAGAAGCGAAGCACTAAAAGATTTCCAGAAATTCATATTATACTCTTTTTATTAGTTTACATCTGTCTTAATGGCGCCCTTAGCAGCTATTCGGCAACAAGAATCACGCCCGAGCAGGGAGCCACTGTTATGCGACCATCGGTAGCATCATGGCGGCCTATGCCCTTAACGAAAATAGCGTCGCCATCGGCTACCCACTTGTAGGTACCCACGGGGATGTCGAACTCTATCTCCTCACGAGCTCCGTTAAGCAGCACGACGATGCTCTTGGCCGTATCTATGCCTTCGAGGTCGTGGAGAACAAAGCCTACAGCTGCCTCGTTGTCATTCTCGATAAATGAGAGGTGCTCGCGTACCGCCTCTGCCGTGCCGAGCGAGAATGCAGGATGTGCCTTACGTAGGGCGATAAGTCCCTTGACATACTCTACAAGGTCGTTATATGTGTGCTTCAAAGACCAATCTATGGCGTTGTACTTGTCAGGCATGTTGTAAGTGTTCTTCTCGCCGAGCTTCGTGCGATACATCTCCTCGCCACAAAAGATGAAGGGTATGCCCTGCGATGTGAATACACCAAGGTGACCCAGCTTAGCCATCTTCAGGCGCTCCTCTTCCGTAGCCTCGGGGCTGAGGTGTTCGAGACGGTCACGTAGATTATGGTCGTCGTGACATGTGATGTAGCTTATATGCTGCGTGGGGGCTGCACACCAGGCCTCCTCCGTGTGGTTAACCTCGGGATGCTCCACACCACCAGCTATACCGAACTTCAGTGCCTCCTTGTTACCCTTAACACCATGTATGAAGCCACCCTCGGAGAGATCAAGCGTACCACGCAGGGCGTTGCGTATGTCGTCCGAGAATGCCGCGATGCCAGGCATGCGGTATGTGTAGCGCTTGAAGGCGAGCTTCTCCTCATCGTAGAGAGGTGCGGCAGCAGCCCATCCCTCACCGTAGAGTAGGATGTTGGGGTTGAGGGCCTCGAGACGTTTACGTATGAGGTTCATCGTCTCGATGTCGTGTATGGCCATGAGGTCGAAGCGGAAGCCGTCGATGTGGTACTCCTTAACCCAGTACTCGAGCGACTCGACCATATACTTACGCATCATGGGCTTCTCACTCGCCGTCTCATTACCACAGCCTGAGCCATCGGCAAACGTGCCATCCTCTCTCATACGATAGAAGTAGCCTGGCACGGTGAGCTCGAAGCCGCAGTTCTCGGTTGCGGTGGTGTGGTTGTATACCACGTCGAGCACAACACATAAGCCAGCATCGTGCATAGCCTTCACTAACGTCTTAAGCTCGCGTATGCGCGCTTCGGGGTCGGCTACGGTTGTAGCATACGTACCCTCGGGGGCATTGTAGTTTTTGGGCTCATAACCCCAGTTGTACTGGTTAGTCGGGCGCGACTCGTCTATTGAGCCGAAGTCGGCCGTCGGGAGCAGGTGTACGTGTGTTACACCCATCTCCACGAGGTGGTCGAGGCCTGTGGCCATCCCCTCTAAGGAGCGTGTGCCACGCTCTGCCATGCCGAGATACTTGCCTGGATGCTTCACGCCAGCCGAGGCGTGTGTCGTCATGTCACGGTAGTGCATCTCGTATATGACCATCTCCGAGGTGGGAATAGTGGGCGATGAATCCCTCTCCCAGCCCTTGGGATTTGTACGCTTGAGGTCTATGATAGCTCCGCGGTTGCCATTTACGTCGAGCGCACGCGCAAATATTCCAGCTGTCTCCTTCAGCGGCTTGCCATCTACCGTCACCTGAAAAGCGTAATACATGCCGCGCTTGTCACCCGTCACGGTAGCCTCCCAAAGACCCTTATCCGCTTTTGTCATAGCTACCTCCTCGGCGAGGGTGTCACCATCGTAAAGACGTACGACTACGGCCTCGGCTGTGGGTGCCCATAGCTCAAACGATGTAGCCTCGGGACTATATGTCATCTCCTCTATGGGTTTTGTGGGGATGTTGTCGTCCTCCTTCGTTGTCTGCTCCGAGGTGCAGGCGATTGTCGCAATGGCTGCTATCGTAGCAATCCCGCGAGTGATAAGTCTGTGTAGTCTCATAATTGTATAGTGTTTAGTTATTATCGTCGTATAGGCACCATTACCCACGCAAATTTACGCTTTTTTTTCTATACGACAAAGGAGCAACCATCCAAAAGACGACATACACTTAACAATAGACTATTTAGTGGCATCTCAATAAAAGAGACCTTAATGATTGGTTTATTAGGAAAAAATACTTACTTTTGTGTTAATAAGAGAGTGCCGAAATGCTTAAGAGAGTAGGCCTAACACAAAAAAACATTAACTCTATGCTACCTGAAAACTTTGTTAAGACACTGATTGACGCGCTGTTGCATGTGCTGTATGCCATTGTTAAGTTGTTGCTTCTACCATTCAGCTTGTGGGTTAAGTCTATCACACGCCTTGCCGATCAGAAGGAGCGCGGTATTCTCAACTTGGCAAACATCACAGGCCTATGGCCATTCTTCTCATTCTGCAAGCGTCTGCTTATCGACTTTATCTTCGATGCAGTATCGTTCCTTGCCTACCCCTTAGGCGTACTCTTCGCCCTCATTATGATGATTGTGGGCTTTACAGAGCTTAATGAATTCTATACTGTGGGCGATGTGTTTATTGAGTTTGTGGTAACACTAATCTCGGTTTACATCTACCCCATCTTTATGGCTATGGCGCACGATGGCTTGGAGCTCTCGCTACTACCCATCCGCAAGCTTATCGACTGGTTCCGTAAGCCCGCCCAGCAGCTCGATATTGACGTTAAGAATCGTCAGTAGCATTGACTAATGAGAATGGGGATGACTAAAAACTTAATTTAGCCATCCCCAATTTCTTAAAGGGTTGAATAAAAAGATGTAGTTTTAGACTTACGAAGCCCGAAAAAGCGGAGTTTACTTAGCGTAAATGAGCATTTTGAGGGCAAGTAAAGCGTTGCGATTAAGTCGAGAGCTGGGCCAAGCTTGCTTGAACTCTGTCGAGTCAGAGCAACGAAAAGGAACTTAATGACAAAATACACTTTTTATTCTGCCTCTCTTTTTTGTGTCTATTAGAACGTTGCGCCAACTTCTATATAGAAGGCATTATTTCCAGCCTTGAACATCGTCATGTCTGCAGTGTCTATCCACTCTAAGTTTTGTGAGGCAAGGCCGAGGGCAAAATTGAAGTTGGCTATATTCATGCCCGCGCCAAACTTCATCAGCAGACCACCGCGCAGCTTGCCATAGCCCTCCTGCGAGAAATTGGAGGTGGCAACCACATGACCACCGATGCTCACCGATATGTAGGGTTTTACGATTATGCGCGTGGGTATATATCCTCGCACATTGGCATAGATGGGTATGCTCACCGAGCCCCATGTTTCGGGCGAACCCTTTCCCGAGATGTCCGTAGCTACCGATATGAGATTACACTCACCATAGGCATACTGCACTCCAGTACCCACACCTGCAAAGAGAAAGTCACCCAGACGCACACCTGCGAGGAGCTCGAGGTAGGGACGCGAGAGGTTGGTCTTTACCTTACCGAAGTTCTTGGTATTAAGTTTTCCTCCAGTGATAAAGCCCACGTTGGCCTCAAATTGTGGCTTGACCGTTGTTGTGCTCTTATCTCGTGCATACAACTCTTCGTCGTAACTTCCTGCGGGCATCGTAGCCATCGTAGGTACAGCCAGCACAAGGGCTAAAATCAGAATAATTGCTCTCTTCATACTCTCCTTTTCTTGACAATGATACTGCCATTGTAGTGTTTAGGCTGTAAAGGTAAGAAAAATTATATTAATGACAAATTTTTTAAACCCCCCATAGACTCCTCTTCCCAGTAAATTGCGACCTACTTCTTGGGTATCGATGCCTCCTTTAGGCGGAAGAAGTTAACGCTCGATGAGGGGTCGAGAAGTCGGTATTCGTAGTGGTTGCCCCAACCTGCGGGACGATCCTTAATCTCGCAATCCTCCTCCGTGTCGTTGACTACGTAATCGCCTATCATGGCGTGCCAACTGTTGATGCGAGCGATAGACTTCTCCCAGTAGAAGAGGTCTTTATCTGCCGAGCATAGCTCATTGAGTGCCTCAACATATATCGCACGGTAGTCGTCGAACTCCAATATCTTGCCTATTAGAGGGTTACGACCCGTGTCACCCCAATGTAGTGGGTCGTGGCGGGCGGCATCATCTTGTACGCCACAATTGTTCGATGTGCCGAGCGTATTATCGTAGTCGAAGGGTATGAAGAAGAATTTATAGTTATCCTTATCCGACGAGTTGAAGTATATATAGTAGTTGTTGCAGTTGTTCCAGTAGTCGTCCCACATGCCTACAACCACGTTTACGGCGTATGTTCTCAGCAGCAGACGCACGTCGCATACCGAGGCTATCCAGTCGTGAAAGTCTTGACCCGTACGTTGTGATAGGTTGCGTGTGAACTCGATAAGCTGTGTTTTTGCTGCCGCGAAATTCTCGGTGTTGGACTTAAGCTCGTATGTGTAGTTCGTGCCCGAGTCGTCATCGAAGTATATCGAGGCGTTGTGTATGTCGTTGTAGTTAAGTGTAGCGCCCCAGCGACACTTCCACAGGTTGTGTTGGTGGTCGCCGAAGAGAGTCTTACGCTTCTTCACATACTTGTCGTCGATGGCTTCGATCATCTCGTACACGCCATAGTATGCTGGCTGTGCATCGCCCTCGACATGTATCCATAGTCGGCAGTATGAGCTATATGCCGCCGTCCAGATGCCGAAGCGACGGAAGAGGTCGTACGAGTAGAGCTCGCGGCAGTAGGCTCTATCATCCTTATGCCACTTGAGGTGTATCTTGCGCACGTTATGTAGTTCGTGGGCATCATCCTTTTGGTACTTGCGCAGATTGAGCATGAAGTGGCAGTGGTGCCAGTCGGCATCATCTCTCCTATGCATCTCTCCGCCATTACCCTCGGGGCGGCGGCGCGAGGTGTTACCTCTAAGACGCAGACCTGCATCCTCGAAGTAGTGGGTCTCTCCCTTAGATTTAAACTCCGCATCGCAGTGTATATACTCGATGGTGTTATTGTCGCGGTCGTAGGCCTGAAGGAGGTTGTTCCACTCGCTCTCGGTGACGTTGATGACAATCTCTGGTACGACATTCATGTCAAAAACCCACGCCAACTCACCCTCTGCCCAGCTTGTGTCGGGATAGGGCGTGTCGATAGGTGGCTCCGGATTTTCGGGCTCCTCGGGCTCCTCTGGTTGTTCGGGCTCTTCAGGTTGCTCAGGCTCCTCGGTGTTATCATTCTCACCACCATCGCCACCATTCTCTGTTGATGGAGTGAATGTTATGTTTAGGTCTTCGCAACCTACGGCAACACCCGCTATGAGGGCGATTATGAGGGTTATGAGACAGAAATTATGTTTCATCATACCTGTTTATTATAGGTTTACGTCACAAAGTTACACCATTTATGACAAAAGTGTACGGTTACCTCCCTTTAATTTTTCGATAAACTCGGGAAACTCGCTCCATAGCGGCTCTGTCAGCATCCACCACTCGCGAGCCTCGGCAGCCATTGTGGGGCGCTCCGAGCTTATGTCTCGTCTGAAGGCGTCATCGTCAGGATGTTCTGTGGCCACAAGCTCGGCATAGAAAGCCTTGTGTCGCGAGCGTAGCAACTCAACCCCCTTGCCATCTATCTCACCATGGCGTCTGAACGTAGCCCACAGGCGTGCGATGATGGCCTCGGCAGCCTTCTCCGTGAGGTCTATAGATAGCTCGTCGAAGGCCTCCCACTCCTCCATGGCGACATAGCATAGAGCCAAGAGGTTGACCGCCTCGAAGTGATCCTCGGGGTCGCACTCGAGGAGCATCTCTAACTGAGCCATGGTCATCTCGAGGTCGCCAATACGGAAGTGGTCGACAGCCGAGCCGTACATTATAGATATGGCTGCACGGCTGTTGGCATGCTCCCATCTGAGCGCCATGGCCTCATCCTCGGGTAGCACCTCCGCAATAAGCTGAAAGGCGGTGAAGCGTGCCTCGCATGCCTCGGCATAGCGTCCCTCGGCAACGAGCCCCTCCACGTGCTCCTTATGGCGCACAAAGTTATACTTGCCGTGACCCTCAAGCTCGAAGGTCTCGTCCTGTGTAGGGTTAAATCTCACCGCCATGGCGTATACCTCTCTTTATAAGTGACATCATAGCTCCCGCGATAACGGCTGTAACGGCAGCACCATATACATAGGCTGCTGACGATGCACCCATGCCTACAAACTGATTAGACACGAAGATAAACGACGAGCATATATAGGTCATAAAGAGCGCGGGGATGAGGGCTATAAAGCTCCACTTGCTGCCGCGGCGCATGAGCCACGAGGTTATCATCCACAGCGTGATGACCGACAGCGCCTGGTTCGACCAGGCGAAATAACGCCAGATGATGTCGAAGTCGATGAAGGCGATACCTATACCTATGGCAAAGAGCGGGATGCTCACGATGAGGCGGTTGAGTATAGGCTTCTGGTCGTATTTGAGCATGTCGGCAACGATGAGGCGTGCCGAGCGGAAGGCTGTATCTCCCGAGGTGATGGGCGCTGCAACGACGCCTAAGAGTGCGAGGATGCTGCCCACGATGCCCAACTTGGTTATAGATATCTCCGAGACGGCAAGGCCTGCATCGCTGCTATTCTCAACCATCCACCCGTTGAGACCATCGACACCACCAAAGAAGGCCATGGCCACAGCTGCCCATATAAGGGCGATGACCGACTCTGAGATCATAGCTCCGAAGAAGATGGGACGCGACTGCTTCTCGTTGGTCATGCAGCGCGCCATCAGTGGCGACTGTGTGGCGTGGAAGCCCGAGATAGCACCACATGCAATGCTTATGCATAGCGTGGGTATGATGGGTAGACCCTCAGCGTTGAAGTGCATATTGCTCACCGTCGTGAACTCGGGAATGTTGCCGCCATCGAAGAGTATCACACCAAACATGGCCACAGCCATGAAGATAAGCGCCGCACCAAAGAGGGGGTAGAGCTTACCTATAATCTTATCTACGGGCATCACCGTGGCGATGAAGTAGTACACAATGATAATACCCACCCATGTGAGATATGGTATGTCTGTAATCGACGTGAGAATCTTCGAGGGTGTGACGATAAATACGCCGCCGACCAGCACCATAAGTATGGGGATGACAACCAACGCGAACTTACGCATGCCCTCGCCTAAGTACTTGCCGATGGTCTCGGGGAGACTTTTACCGCCGTTACGTAGCGATATTACGCCTGCGATATAGTCGTGCATAGCACCCATAAAGATGCCGCCGAGCGTAATCCAGAGGAACGCCACAGGACCATAACAAGCACCGAGGATAGCACCGAAGATAGGGCCTGTGCCTGCGATGTTTAGCAGCTGGATAAGGAATATACGCCAGCGTGGTAGCGGTATATAGTCAACACCATCATAATGCGTTTTTGAGGGGACATCTGCCTTAGCATCGATGCCAACTACTCGATCAAGAAAGGCGCCATAGATGAAGTATGACGCAACAAGTGTGATAAGACATACAAAAAATGTTACCATTGTACCAATTTTTTTTCGTTTTATGGTGCGAATTTAATAAAAATTTACGATATTTGCACCGTCAACAACAAAGTTGGCCATTAGGTTGCCTTAATAGCTCAGTCGGTAGAGCACTTCATTCGTAATGAAGGGGTCGGGGGTTCGAGTCCCCCTCAAGGCTCCGAGTTGAGGACCGCGTCTTTACGATGCGGTCTTTTTTTGTTGGTGCGTGGGAGAGTGTGGCAAGCAGTCGACCGTGTCGACTCTCGTGTTGTGCGAGGGTCGCTATGTGTGCAAGCCCACAGCGCCCCTTGCACCCCACGGCGCAAAGCGCATGCTTGCCACATCAACCACGCCTTTCGGGTCACTGCTCACAAGGTTTGGGTTGCGCGGATATGGTGTTTGTTCATTGCTCGCCACTAAAGTGTCTGCGCTATAAGGTATCCGCGCGAGCTTGCACCTGACGGTGCTGCGCTTCGAGTCCCCCTCAAGGCTCTGGGTGTGGCGGCTTATGCTACAGACATAATAAAGCCCCGAATAAGAGATACCAAATGTATTCCTATTCGGGGCATTGGTTGAAGCGTTGCCGTAGCGTCGCTCGTATGCTAAATTAGCAGTTCATAGCACCACAGCAGTGGATAACCTGGCCGCTCACGTACGACGAGAGGTCTGATGCGAGGAACAATGCCACGTTGGCCACATCCTCGGGAGTACCGCCACGACGCAATGGAATCTGTGCTGCCCACTGATCCTTGATCTCCTGAGAGAGCTGGTTGGTCATCTCGGTGATGATGAAGCCTGGAGCGATGCAGTTTGCGCGGATGCCACGGGGGCCCATCTCCTTGGCGATAGACTTAGCAAGGCCAATCATACCGGCCTTAGATGCCGAGTAGTTGCACTGGCCAGTATTACCGCTAACGCCCACTACCGACGACATATTGATGATCGAGCCGCTACGCTGCTTAGCCATTATGGGAGTCACAGCGTGGATAAAGTTGAATGCCGACTTGAGGTTTACGTTGATAACATTATCCCACTGAGACTCCGACATGCGCATCATAAGGCCATCCTTCGTGATACCTGCGTTGTTAACCAAGACGTCGATACGGCCGAAGTCCTCGACAACCTGCTTTACGACGTCGTGGGTCTCGTCGAAGTTTGCTGCATCCGAAGCGTAAGCCTTAGCCTTAACGCCCATAGCCTCAAGCTCCTTAACGGTCTCCTCGACAGCCTCATTTATTGCCAAATCCGTAAATGCTACATCTGCACCAGCCTCAGCATAACGAAGAGCAATGGCCTTACCTATACCACGTCCTGCACCCGTTACAAGTGCAACCTTACCTTCCAAAAGTTTCATAATATTATTCTTTACTAATTACTCACTAATAATTTTATTTGTTCTCCCACTTGCGAAGTGCTACGCAGGCGTTGTGACCACCAAAGCCGAGCGAGTTAGATATAGCCACCGTGAGGGGTGCCTCCTGAGCCTTGAGGGGTGTGTAGTCAAGGTCGCACTCGGGGTCGGGGTTTGTGAGGCCGATGGTGGGCGTCACGATACCATGGTGGAGTGAGAGGGCTGAAGCGATAAGCTCTACAGCACCTGTAGCGCCGAGCATGTGACCCGTGATAGACTTTGTAGAGGTGATCTTAGCCTTCTTAGCGGCCTCCTCACCCATGGCGAGCTTGATAGCCTTAGTCTCGGCAGCATCGTTAAGAGGCGTGCCTGTGCCGTGGGCGTTGATGTAGAGGAGATCCTTGTTGCTGTCGAACTGAGCCTCATCGAGAGCCTGCTTGATGGCGCGTGATGCGGGAACACCGTCGGGGCGGGGAGCCGTAAAGTGGTGAGCATCGCAGCTATTGCCATAGCCCACAACCTCAGCATAGATCTTAGCACCGCGCTTCAGAGCATTCTCCAACGACTCGAAGACCATCATACCAGCACCCTCGGCAATAACGAAGCCGTGGCGGTCAGCCGAGAAGGGGAGTGATGCCTGGAGGGGATCCTCCGAGCGTGATAGTGCCTTACTGTTGGCAAAGCCAGCGATAGCCAAGGGGTGTACTGAAGCCTCAGCACCACCAGTGATGATGGCATCTGCATAGCCGTGCTTGATGGCGCGGTAGGCCTCACCTGCAGCGTGCGTACCTGTGGCACATGCCGTAACGACGGGAAGGCATACACCCTGAGCATTGTGCGAGATGGCCACGTTGCCCGAGGCGATGTTCGAGATCATCATAGGCACGAAGAAGGGAGAGATGCGGTGTGCGCCCTCCTCCAATAGTACCTTTGTCTGGTTTGCGAAGGTCTCCATACCTCCGATACCTGAGCCGATATATACGCCGAGGCGCTCGGGCTCGATATTCTCACCGCTCTTAAGACCAGAGTCCTTCATAGCGTCTGATGCTGCTGCCATAGCATATACGCAGAACTTATCGCTACGACGTGCCAAGCCAGCGTTCAACTCATACTCCGACTGATCGAAGTTCTTAATCTGGCCAGCAACCTTTACTGGAAGGTTATACTCTTCGAGGCCGTTAATCAAATTGATACCACAATTGCCCTCAACAAGGTTCTTCCATGTTTCCTCAATGTGGTTGCCCACGGGGGTAATCGCACCGACTCCGGTGATAACTACTCTCTGTTCCATTTCTTCTATCTTTTTTATGAGGTGTCCGAATGGAGACACCATAATTACCTTTAAATACTAAACTTGATTATTTTGCCCACTCTATGACGCACGCACCCGTCGTGAATCCAGCACCGAAGGCGCTGAATACCAGCTTGTCGCCCTTCTGAAGCTTGCCTGCACGATTAAGCTCGTCAAGCAATGCAGGTAGTGCTGCCGACGATATGTTACCATAGCGCTCGACATTGTGCGGTACTTTCTCCTCGTCGACGTCGAGGAAGTTGCGTATAGAGTCTATAATACGACGATTTGCCTGGTGAAGAACATAGTACTTGATGTCGTTGGCATCAAGCCCCGTCTCGTTGAGAAGCTTTCTGATGTCGCGGCATGAGTTCGTTACGGCGTGCTTGAACACCTCGCGACCCTTCATTACCAGAGGCTCGAAGTTCTCCTCCTTGGTGATGTAGGGCGTAGGCTCGAGGCTGCGCTGGTAGTAGAGCACGTCGGTGAGCGACGATGTCGTTAGGCGTATGGCCTTAAGCTCGTCACCCTCGGTTACTACAGCAGCACCTGCACCATCACCGAATAGTACACATGTGCTACGATTCTGCCAGCTCACCATACGTGAGGGCTCCTCGGCACATACGATAAGTATGTTCTTGGCTTTTTTGCACTTAAGCTTATCTTCGGCAATATCCATGGCGAATATGAAACCTGCACATGCAGCGTTGATGTCTACCGTTGGACATGTAGCACCGATCATTCCCTGGATGATGCAACTCAGGGCGGGTGTTACATACTCGTTCACCACATTCGAGCAGATAATATAGTCGATATCTGCAGCTGTTAGTCCGGCATCCTCCAATGCTCGGTTGGCGGCGGCTACCGCCATATCCTCGAGCTTCTCCGACGAAATCACACAACGCTCTTTGATACCGGTTCGTTCGGTTATCCATTCGTCGCTCGTGTCGAGAAATGTCTCAAGCATCTCGTTGCTCACTGCACACGAAGGATGTGCCGATCCTGTTCCAATAATTTTCATCCGAAATATTGTGTTAGTTTAACAATTAATCTCTACGTTACGCTATACTTTTCTGCCTCCCTCGTCGCCCATTAACACGCGAGTTGCAGATGTGTCATGTCCGATAGTCAGGCACTCGACCCGACTCGAACGCCGCAAAGATACTCTCAACAGATTTACGCGCACGCGATTTGTGGCGAAAATCGCTATTTTGTGGCGAAAACGCAATATGTGTGGCGAAAATTTTGCCGATAAACCTAAAAATTGTACTTTTGTAGCCGAACTATTAAAATAATTTAGAAATGGCATATCGCGAAATTCCGAAATTTTTGGTCTCAAGGCGTTATATTTCGGTAGTTATTACGTTCATCGTTGTCTTTTCGGTGATCTTCATGCTTGTCTACCGCCCCTTCTCTTTGGCGATATGGTTCAGCACTAATGATACGTTACGCTTTAGCTTCACGCTGTTGTTCTATGTTGCTGCCATCGTGACACTAATCACGAGTCGCTGGCTTATGAATCGCCTTCAAGATAGGTTGACACTAACCTCTACGACCTATATCTGGTGGATAATGGGAGAGAACCTTCTAATTTCGCTCTTATATACTCTGATAACCGTCAAGCTCTTCCCCGTTGAGGGTGTTGCTACGCCTGCCATTGCTGTGCGTGCGCTCATCTGTGTGACGATGATACTTGCCATTCCGAACGGTATCATAGCTCTCTATGCAGCCTATCATTCGAAGTGTGAGGAGTTGGAGGCTACGCAGTATCAATTGCAACGTATATCTACTGATTACCAGATTCTTAAAAATCTGAAGGATAGTGATATACGTGCGGCTGCCGAGGCGTTGCAGATGTCCAAGCAGCCTATGATGCCGCGCATGGTTAGCCTCTATGACAACAACAATACGTTGCGCCTAACGATAAATGTCGATTCGCTCTACTATTTGGAGTCGGAGGATAACTATGTAAAAGTTCACTATAAGCATAACGATAAGATTACCTCCTATATGCTTCGTTGCCGTACGAGCACCATAGAGAAGAGCCTTGAGGGCACCCCAATGGTACGTTGTCATAGATCCTATATAGTGAACATCAACAAGGTGCGTTTCCTTGGCGAGGAGCATCGCATGCACTATCTGACACTTGACGATGAGAGTATTAAGCATATTCCCGTCTCCAAGACCTACTATACCTCGCTACTTGATGCTTTGAATGTTATCATGCCAAGGGCGTAGGTATACAAGATAGCTGATCAATATAAATAGTGGCAATGTAGGTAATTATGTAAATGTACCGCTTTGTGTATCAAACAACGAGGATGACAATATTATGAAAAGTGGATGACTAAAAAATAAATTAGCCATCCACCGTTTTCTTAAAGGTTGAGTAGTTACATTCTAACTACCAAACTTGAAGAGTAAGTCTTCTTTGCAGAGAACTGCTTCATAGATACGCTCTGAGTTGAAGGGGTAGCAGCAGCCTTAGTCAAAGTGATATCGCCAGCGGGGATGTTAACCTCGCTAATTGTCTCGAAATCGTAGAAGAGGGCAACATCATAATTGGTATCAAGAGCTGCAATATCCATTGCAAGGAACTCGAATGTACTTCCATCGCTAAACTCGCCTGTTGTGCGAGCAACAGTTGTAATGTTCTGGCCATCATCGCTAAGCTGTAAGGTCCAAGCATCGGTTAATGCAATCACAATATCACCACTTTCGTTCAAACAATAGCTCAACCAAATAAGACTATATCCATCGCCAAGGTCTTCAAGAGGACCAGTACTATTATATCCAAACACCTCAAGATTACCCTCCTCATTGATAAGAGCCAGTGTTTGGATAGGACTTCCGTCAGTCACAGTTATAGATGAAAGTCCGGTGATAGCAACCATATTGAAGCCTATATGAGAGGCATCAACAATCTTGATAGGCAAACTTATGGCCTTATCATTAAGAGTCAGGTCAACCATGAACTGCTCGTTGAACGTGAAAGTTACAGCCTGCTCGGCAGAGAGGGTCCAATCGCCTACCCACTTTGCCATATCCTTATGGGGGATAACAGGGGAGGTCGTGAGATACTCATCAAAGATAACGGTTTCTCCCACTTCGTTTGTCAAGGCAGCAACCACGCGGTACTCGGTGTTGGCTTCAACGTTGTAAGCGAGAGTAACTTCACCATAAATGTTAATATTCTCTATAAACTCTGCATCAAGAGAATTGCACTCATTTACCAATGTGCTTGCAGGGAGATTGCGGTAGGTATCAGCGTGAAAGGCTCCACACCTGATATCTACGATGCCAGTTCCTATGAAAGAATGGAATATAGTGTTCCATTGGTAGTAGCCTTGCTCAGCCTCATCCTCAGTAGGAAGTCTTACCTCACATGTTGCCCAGTCGCACTCCCCAGGGGTTAGTGCACCGATGTATGCATAGATTTCGGCATAAGCAGAGTCAAGATAGATAGAGTTCTCATCGGCTACAGCCTTGACACGTACGGTATATGCGCCAGTGTCGAGGTTCTCCATCACAAAGAGAGTGTCGTAGATGATGTGGTCATATTCGCCATCATTCACTAAGTAATACTCGGCATTCTTTACAGCGTTCCAAGTGACGGTGAAGCTTGAACTTGTCAAATTTTCAATCGTAAGCTCGGGTGTTGCGAGCACCTCCGTCTTATTAACATATCCAGGGAGTACAACCTTAAACAGGCCGCTTGTATTGGCATAGTAGCCTTGAGTACTATCTCCATCAAGGAATAGACCTAAAGCATTTGTGGGGAATGATATATTTCCATCCTCCATCTTACCTCGCTCCTCCGAAACATAACCAATCCAAATCTCACCAAAACCATTGATAGTGAAACCTGCAGGCTGGAAAGGAATCCAAACTCTATTGGGGTCTGTTGCATCAATCTCAATATAGGCCTCCTCTGCGTAGGTTACATCTCCGGGTGTGCCACCAAGGAATATCTCCATATTCTCCTCGCAGAAGGGGTTTACCATACGATAGTAGCCTGGGGCGTGTGCGCTCTCCTCGATAGCTACAGTTGCCATATTACCCGGTGTGGCGCCATAAACCCAGCTGACGAAATCATCGAAGAGGATGCCATCGCCCAAGGCCACCCACTCGTCTTCCTCTTCATTGTCGCCTCCGCCACTTGCACTACCATTGCTGTAGAAGTCGACACTGTTGTTTATGGGGCATACCTTGGTATTAACAACCTCCCACTGGTTGTTTTCGTTCAAGGCGCTGACGATAATAAGAACCTCCATATTTTCGACACTCCACTTCTCACTTAGGATATCCAACTCAAAGCTCGTTGTGGCAGTAGCACCCATCTCGATGACACCTATCGATTCACCCTGAATGTCGGTTTTGTCATACGAGCCCGCGATATTACGTAGGGCGTGGTTGTAAATCATGTGGTAATCCTCGATAGCGCCAGCCTGATTTGGGCTGTAGATACCGTTTTCGAGCAACCATGCCGTAACCTTATACTCTTGCTCTACGGCAGCCTTGATGCCTGCTGATACGTATATCACATCCGCATCGGCCTCCGTTGCAATCGAAATACCCGCATCGGCACCATCTGTATCAAGGTGGTTGTCGAACACATCTATCACAGACTGAAGGAAAGTTTCCTCATAAGCGTTTCCAACCTCCGTAGTATAGAAGTTAACAAAGAGATAGGGATAAGCAGAAATATCATAGAACTGGTTTACAACATTTGCTGCGCGAGAGTTTGCGGGGTCGCCACTAGCAAAAGTTCCAGCGTGGCAGGTAACGATATTATAGCTGTCGTTATACTCGGGATATCGCTCCGCCAAGGCTAATAAGTTATCCACCATCATTGGGGAGAAACCTTCATTCATTCCCGTATGCATCACAAAGAGTAGGCTGTGAGTGAACGATATGCTCTCGGGATAGATATCCTCGGGAAGTGTGGGGCCAGTATACTCAGCCGCATCCTGAACAACCTCAAAGCCATCGACATAGAAACCCTCCTTAGTGTAGATTTCTACCCATGTCCAACGCTCTGAATCGTAGGGGTTTGCTGTGTAGTTAAATGCGAGTGACTCATCGCGCATCTCGGCGCGTGTCTCGGCGATGGAGAGCCAGTCATCATCATAACTTATCACCTCGCAGTCATCTAAGTTGACATTAGTCTGAAACTCTACCACCAAGGTGCCAGCGTTGCTATCCACTCTATAGATGTCTTCGATGCCAACAACCTTGCCACCATCAAACGTGAGCGACTTCATCGTAACGCTGCCCATACCAGTTGTTACGATAACGACCACCTTGCCTTTACCATTGCCTGCCTGAATCTGAATCTTACCTGTTGTGGCGCTCTCGTTAACGGCCATAGCAGACCAATAAGGGCCACTACCAAAGCTCTCGACAAGGGTCTCTTCGTCGCCTCCAACAATGGTATAGCCAATCTCAAACTCCTGCTCGGGGAGGTAGGCTATATCCTCATCCACGCCTTCAAAGGTAATCTCGGGCTTAGCATAGAACTTAACGGTGAATTTTGTACCATCGAGCATGGTGAATGTCACGCTGTCGGTTCCAACCTCAACGTTAGAGAAGATAGAGTCGGCACCAGAGCCACCATTACCCGTTGTAGCAAGACCAAGCTTGGTCCATGTCTTACCCTCGTCGTACGACACATACCAGTAGTCGCCCTCAATCTTCAGCTGAGGAGTGATACCATCCTTACCATCTTGACCGTTGGCGCCATCCTTACCATCTTCGCCATCAGCCCCTTGATTGACAACCGCAGGAATCTTATTGCCGTTGTCGTCGGTGAGCCATTCGCCGTCGATAGTCCAGTAGTAGATGCCATCAGCATCCTGCTTAATGCCAATCTCGGGAACGATAACCGAAGGCTCGCCCTGCTCACCCTGTGCGCCATCCTTACCATCTGTACCATTATATATGGTGATAGGCTCGCTCTTGGCGAAGGTGATGGTGTAGCCAACAACATCGCTACCCTCCTTAATGGGTGTCACCGATGTGATATAGTCGGCATTCTGCACCGCACCGATAAGTGTGCGTAGCGCCTCAATGTTGGTATTTGTCTCGCGACAAAGCTCCTCAAGAGCTAAAATGCGACTCTCATGGTCGTTAATCTGGGTCAGCGGATATTTCAGGTTGTTGGGCTGTCGCAAATCAAGAATAAAGTGTAACTTTGCGGTATGAAATCAGAAGAACTACTTCGCGCCATTCTCCCCGATATACTTCTAGACAACTTCGAAGTTGTTGATTATAGCA